>JAGCRW010000039.1 GCA_017964485.1 Muribaculaceae bacterium
ACCCCTGCCACTGCATCGTTTCGGCAATCTCCTTGTCACAGTTATAGTGGTTTATAGATGACACGACATTGGTGCCTGGAGCGGCAACAGTGGGTTGTGCCACACCGTTTAACGACACTCCGTGACTTGAAGTGATACTGATGTCGTTAAGTGTGTAAATCATGCTCCCATCAGTGACAGCTCCAGTGTAAAGTCGTCCGGTAGTATTTGCCACATAATTACCTACGCTGATAACATTTGGGGTGGATGTCCAGTCGCCACACGAGAACTCGCTGTCGCCATAGGTATAACCATCCATCTCAATATTATCAAATCCACCAGTAGTCTCCCATAAGTCCACCTCGATGGGTGAAGATGAAGACAGCGAAATAAAGAAAGGCAATCGTTGACTGAGAACACCTTGCGCGGCAGTTAGCAGATCAAGTTTGCCGTCAGCGACTTTGCCATATATCAACACGAAACCACCATGCAAATATTCTCCGAGTATCTCATCATCGTCGCTCTCTATATCAATATAGCATTCTTGCGTGGGAGTGATAGTGCATGGCTCTGTTTGCCACACTATCTCGCCACTACTGCGATTTACCATGCCTATTTGGACACTTAATGCATCGTTCTCGCTCAATGTGTTGCGTGAATAGCCGCGTACTACCGAGGCAACAACTCTTGAGGTGCTGCCGTCTTCGTCAATGAAAGGAATTGCTCGGGTAAGAAACGCCTTCATGCTGCTGTTCTCCTCATCAAATGCCTTGTAAATGTGAACATCTTGACTTCCTTCATTTCCAACACTCAAGACAGGAATGACATAGTTAGAAACCTCATCGATGAGTTCTGGCATTGTGCCCGTGCCATTATGAGGGCCATTGTGTGAGTTCATGCTTGCGCTAAGCACTACGGGAGTTCCGATTTGCTGGGCGTAATGTGCTACAAATTGGAAGGCAATCTCGTTAACATCGCCCTTACTCTCACCTTCAATCGACACAAGCACAATATCGGCATCGGGCGCCATGCCGCCAAACCCCAATGGAGAACGGCTGCCTGCGGCAATGCCAGCGGTGTGTGTACCATGTGCGCGCTTTTCGGTATCGGTGGTGAGGGTGGCAATGAGTTCAGGAGTGTCGAACACCGAGCCAGGATACTCTATCGTTCCAGCCTCGTCATCCTCGATAATGAACTTGTGGCCACTGTCGTTAGAGGGAAGATAGACGCAGCGCAGACGTGTGTTTCCTTCGGCATCCTTGAATGCTGGATGCTGGAAATCGAAGCCTCCATCGATGAGGCAGATGGTGATGCCCTCACCGGTATAAACTTCTTCGATACCAGGGGTGGTACCGTCAATCAGGCTCACGCCAGTCTCCACAAGTGAGACATCGGTTTTCAGCTCTCCTTTATTAGTTGCATCCACTCTTTTCACGCCATCTATGGCAATGAGGCCATCAACCTTGTCGGTAGGAATGCTTATCACAGCCTGATGCCCAAGTTTTGACAACACAGTGCCGCCTGCCTCACGGATTTGAGCAAACGTGCTCGCTGCATCTTTGGAATCAACTTCCACCACAAGCCTGATGACTGGGTTAGTGTCAATAGCCTTAATCTTCTTTCCGTTTGAGTCAAATCTTGCTGTCTGTTTTTGCATTAACGACAGTTGCGCGCTCGAGGTGAGTTTGTTGTGTGCGCTCGACATGAGAGCCAACGAGCAAGCAACAATTGCAAATAAAGCAATCAAGAATAATCTATTTTTCATGATTCTTGTGTTCTATTTTCTGTTTGATTATTATTCTCTGTTTGATCGTTGTCGGAAATCTCGAGGTTTTGTGTCTCTTTCTTTTTCTCCCTACGTTTAAATGTTTTTTTGCTGATATACACACCAACAAGAATGGGCACCACCGAACAAAATATTAGATCTCCTATTGCCTTGAATTCATCAGCATAAGATTTAGGTGTTGTCGTCAGAAGTTCGGCTATTGTCAATGCCAGCGTTGCTAACAAGAAACCGCTTACTAATGTAATAGCTACTCTCCAAAAATTGCCCCAGAAGTTGTATCCAAATAGTTGCCTGTAGGAATAAAAATAGCACAATGGAAGCAAAATATAGAAATAGTCACCGAAAAAGTCGGCCAGGTCATCCACAATTAGCACCATAACGGCCATGAACACCGTGATGAAAAAATCTTGTGGTAGTGTGTGCTTGGTGTTGCGTGGCGCATAGCGGAAGAGACACCATGTGGGAATTATGAAGAAGCATGTCATGATCAACCATCCCCATCCCGGACTGTCCTTTGTCCAGGCAAAAAACTGATTGACCAATGACGAGTCGCCTTTAACTGTGGCGGCTTTTTTCATGCCGAACAAATTATCAATAATGACACTTATCACTCCCATGACAACCAGCATTTTCACCGGCGGGAACGACACTTGCCGCTTGCCGTTGATATAATCGCTGATGAAATATCCAGGACGCAAAATCAGCTGCCACAGGGAATATAGCATAGAACGGTTGCCCATACCCCACACCTCGGCGGTGCTTTGAAGCACACTCTTCCAAGATATCTTGTTCAAGCCGACCTTCTGCGAGCAATGCGGGCAATAATTGCCTGAAAAGTCGTTACCGCAATTCTCGCAATGATGGCGATCACTCTCGTCAAAACTCCAATCAAAGGGGTTGAGCTGCCATGCCTTGAATCGTTTATATCTTTCTTTTAAAGTCATAAAAAATCTTTTTGCAAAGATAATGGTTTTTTCTTTCAAAATGACAATTCTGTGAGGCATTTAGATGAAAAGGAGCGAACAATTCTACCTTTTTTGGGGGAATAAACAAAGTTTTGTGACGAATGGTAATATTATTTCATCATATCCCCAAAAATTTGTATCTTTGCGAAAAAGAACTAAACAACGATATTTGATTATGATTAAGGATTTCAATTTTTACGCCCCCACAAGGGTGGTCTTTGGCCGTGAGTCGGAGAAGAAGATAGGTGAACTAGTTACTGCCAATGGTGGCAAGAAGGTATTAATCCACTATGGTGGCGGTTCGGCGCAGCGTTCGGGTCTGCTTGACGTGGTGCGAGAGAAATTGCGTGATGCTGGCATCGCATTTTGCGAACTTGGTGGTGTGGTGCCAAACCCATTGCTATCAAAGGTGCGCGAGGGCATAGAACTGTGCCGCCGCGAGGGTGTGGACTTTATCCTTGCTGTGGGCGGTGGCAGTGTAATTGACTCTTCTAAGGCAATAGGCTATGGTGTGCCTTACGATGGCGATGTATGGGACTTCTGGGCAGGAAAAGCTGTACCCAAGCAATGTTTGCCCATCGGCGTGGTGCTTACCATCCCTGCTGCAGGAAGCGAAATGTCGTCGAGCTGCGTAATTACCGCCGACGAAGGGCTGCTCAAGCGTGGCATTAACAGCGACCTATGTCGATGCCGATTTGCAGTGATGAACCCCGAGCGCACTTTCACTCTACCGCCCTACCAAACCGCAGCCGGAGCTACCGATATCATGATGCACACCATGGAGCGCTACTTCTCAAAGTATGAGGACATGACGCTAACCGACGCCATTAGTGAGGCGTTGTTACGCACAGTCAAAGATTCGGCACTCGTGGTGATGCGTAATCCCGAGGATTATCGTCATCGTGCCCAAATTATGTGGGCTGGTTCGCTGGCACACAACGACTTGACCGAGTGTGGCACCGAGAAAGACTTTGCCACCCATCGTCTCGAGCATGAGCTTAGCGCGCTCTTCGGTGTCACTCATGGCGCGGGATTGGCTGCTATCTGGCCTTCATGGGCACGCTATGTCAAGGACAAGCATCTGAGCCGATTTGTGCAGTTTGCCGTAAATGTGATGGGAGTTCCCAACGACTTCTCGCATCCCGATGATACTGCCGAGCGTGGCATTTGTGCCGTCGAGGAATTTTATCGCCAGATTGGCATGCCTACCAATATACACGAACTGCTGGGACGCGAAATCACCGACCAGGAGATAGACACAATGGTCGACAAGTGCTCACGCGGCGGCACCATCACCCTAGGTGCCATGGAGGTGCTCGATGCCAAAGCCATGCGCGACATCTATCTCCTGGCCCGCTAGCTACGGCAATCAATAATTAAACACAATGGATAAAGAAACCTTTGAGGCTCAAAAACGCTTTGCCGGCGAGAAGAAACCATCGATGCTTCGCCGTTGTGTGGGGCACGACTATACAGGCCGGCAAATCTACATGATCACAATGGTGACCGAAGGGCGACGGCCTCTCTTTGGCGATGTAATGGGGAAAAGCGATGCGCCTAATGGCAGCAGTGATGCCCCAACCATCATTCTCTCAGAATTGGGACAGCGCGTTGCCGACGAGTGGTGGGCGGCATCGAAGCATCATCCTGAAATAGAGGTCATCGCACTACAAATGATGCCCGACCACTTGCATGGCATCCTCTTTGTAAAGAAGACAATGGAGAAGCCTCTTGGCATGGCACTTCGTGGTTTCAAGCAGAGCTGCAATCGTCACTACCGCGAGCTGGTGCTTGGGGTTCCTCCCGTTCTTGGTGCTCCCCCCGTTCCGTCTTTTGCGTTGCAACGCAAATTAAATGTCTGCCTCACATTTTGAAGCAGACATTTTTCTTATTCTATAGGAATCTGGATTATTGACAGCCATTTCTCTGGGTCTTCCTGATTCCAGGCTCCGTAGATGTAGCATGTGCGATGCTGACCGATAGGCTTGTAGCCATGCTCCTCTATGTAACGGAAAGCTTCTATGTACGATTCGTAGAATCTTTCATACGGGCCGACGTGCTTCATGCGTAGCACCTTGGGTACTGCTGGCAGACGCTTGAACTGGATGAAGGCGCTGTCCTCACCCATCTCCTCCACCTGTTCACAATACTCGATGTCGATGTCCGTTAGTGTATACTCCTTGTTGTGCACCACGGTGAAGCAATAGCCAGGCGGCGGACACTTACAACCGAGGCGCTGCATTTCGGGGCCAATCTTCTCGACACACAGCGGACCTAGGGCGGCGTAGTTGGGGACAATTTCACGATGGGTTGCCACGATGATTTCGGGCAATGACTGAATGCTGAATTTTTCCATTGTCTTCATTTCTTTGCGAGCGTTCCTCCAGTCGAGCAGTAGGTTGCAGCGGGCTATTAGTGCTTTCAGCTGTGCTTCCGTTTCCTTGATCTTCTCAGTTAGTTGCTGGATACTTGGGATATGCGAGTTGTCGTCAAACAAATCCTTGATCTCATCCAACGAGAAACCGAGACGTTGCAGGTCGCGGATAGCTTGCAGCTTCTGCATCTGGTCGATGCTGTAATAGCGGTAGCCTGTCCACTCGTCCACCTCGTCAGGCAACAGCAGACCCTTCTGCTCATAATGACGCAGTGTCTTTACCGTGACCTGCAGCAACTGTGAGAACTCTCCGATTGTCAACTTTGTTCTCTTACTCATATCGCGCGATGTTTTATGCTAAGCAATTACAAAGTAAATGCCTGCCCTAAGGGACGAGTCAAGTAGAAATGAAAACTTTAACGCAAATTTAACTATTTAACATCTTTAGTTTCGATTTTATTTGAAGAAAGCGTCTAGTATTTGAAGAAAGCATCTAACACCTTCTGAAAGACATCATTTGGAGCCACTTTATTGAAGAGATTCATGCTAGTTTGGAGTTTATTCACATCGGTTTTTCCTCCCATTATGGTGTCAATATCCTTCTTGCCCGCATGCGTGAGTAATGCTTCGCATATTTCTCTAAGTCGGGCGCCAAGAATGGGGTGAGCAAGATAGGCACAAGCCTCGTCAATACCATCTAGTGCATAGAATTTTGAATTTTTACTATGACCTAATTCATCTTTCTTTCCCTTTTGCTGAGGGAAGATATACCATATCCAATGTTTTCTCTTTTGACCAGAACGCATTTCCTCTAACGCAATGAGATAAGCCTTTTCCTGAGCTGTAACGTATCGTTCTAAATCAAAATCCTTGTTGCCAGGATGACCGATAACAGACCAGAAAGAAGCCGGAAGACATATGTTGTCAATTTCTCGGCATGCCTTGAAGAGAGGAGCTACTTGAGCAACTGAATGTCCTGCAATGCCGCAGCCTATGGGCGTCACAAGGAATCTCTTTTCGGGATGAGCCTCAGCAAACTCGCAGAACTGTTTCACATATTCGCCCATCTCAGTGAGTCCACTCATGGATGGAATGGCATAACTCATTCCCTGCATGCCATTGCCTTGTCCCATAACTGCACCAAATTTATCCACGGCAACTTTAGCGGCACCTCCATGGTGAAGGCCTTGTTTATTAGATCCGAAGACAAACACCTCGTTGGCTGCAAGGCGAGTTATCTCATCGGGGGTCACATGGCTTTCTGGATTATTAGGTGATACCTCAAGTTTTGCCTGCTCTTCTGCTTTTAATATCTCCACCTGTTTTCTCCACTCCTTGAGGAAATCTTTCATATCAAATTCTACATCCTTCAGTTCTTCCTTTTTGAAAATTCCGCTTTTAACCAAATATTTCTCAATCTGTTTGCGAAGAGAGTCTTTCGATTTATAGACCGCCATCTGCTTAGGATCTAATTTAAATGAAATTGATTTTCCCGTCTTCTTACCATTAATTGTTTCAAACTTAATTGCTGTAATGTTAATTCTCATAGTATTTATTTGTTATTTCTCACGGCAAAAGTACTACGAATAATTCAATCTACCAAATATTTTGCGTACTTTTTACACAAAATAATTAAATTTTTTACCCATCTCTGGCTATTTTGCTGATTGGCAACCCCTTATAAAATACCCTTCTTGCACGGCGGCAAAGGTTGCTACAACAGCAACAATAGCAAGTGGAATGATAGACCAAAATGTCATAGGGACTGCAATGAATAGCAAGAATCCCGTAACCTTGTTGGCGATTGTGTGAGGAAAGCTGCATTTTCCTGACATCAAAAGTGCCAACACCTGATTTGCGATTTTTATCACAACTATCACTCCAGCCCAAATCCACAGCCATAATGGAAGTTCGAAAACTGGCAGTAGTTTCAAACCACAACACGCCACAAAGCAAATATCGGCCACGCTGTCTAACAAAGCACCTGTTTTGGTTGCGCAATCGAATTTCCGTGCAAGCCATCCATCTGCCATGTCGCTGATACCACATGCGAGATAGATTCCCCAAAACACCACACTCGTCACGTCACAAAATAGGAGACCGATAGCTCCAACTATCCTCAATGACGACAGGATGTTCGGCAAGGCTCTCATAGGTTACTTTTACTCTATCACAAAACTTCTTGGATAGTAATCGCTGTAGAAGCGACCATCGATAGCTGTGAACTTCAACACACAATAGTTCGGATCAGTCACGCCACCAGGATAATACTCTGTGTCGCCGTCACGCCAAATCATCTCCTTTGATGCGGCATCGGTCAGCACTTCCATTGTGCCACGCAACATCATGGCTTTAAAGCCTTTGTTGTCGCAGAAGTAGATTGAGGCCTTGGAGTTGGCTTTGTAGTGAGCCACCCGAAGCGAAAAAGTGTTGGTAGTGAAATAAAACACCTTAATTCCCTCGCGAACACGTGGCGACAACATCGCCTTGGTGCAGGGGTAACCCTCCTCGTCAACCGATGAAATAAAGGTAATGGGCAGTGTGTCAGCCATCTTGGCAATCAGGTCTTTAACGCCCGCCAATGCTGGATTTTCTGGAACTGTCTCACCGATGGTAAGTTCCTTGCGCCAACGCTTCAGATGCGGGAAATACATCTTCATCTGGCCAATATATTCTTCCTTTGTGATGGGTTGAGGCAGACCCTTGTTCACCTCATCGACAAACTGTGCGCAATGCTCAATCATCTCCTCCATAGTGCAGTCTTGCAAGAACCTGCCATCCTTATAGCAATAGATGCAATACTCTTCGTTCTTACTACCGTCGGCATTAGTACCGAGCACATTCTCGGTGAGCGGCATTCCGCAGCTTTGACAAAATTTCATTTCTTCTCCCATTTTTTTATTTGTTATTATTGATTATTCTAATTTCTCATTCTCTGCTGTGCGTCCTTGCCGGCGCCTGTGCCACGGTACTTGCTCGGAGTGACATTGAAGCGGTAGAGCAAGGTAAATTGTAATTTATGGGTCGAGTAGCGGTTGTTTTGTTGAATTTTGTAAAATCCCATATCGCCAAACTCGTTCATGTGATTGCGTTGTAGTATGTCGGTCACTGCTGCCCGCAGAGTAAGGGCTTTGTTGCAGAAACTCTTTTGAAGCACTACGTTAAGCCGCACGTTGTTGTAGTCGTCATAAAAATTTTGAGTGTGACCGCAAGACCTAAACATCATGTTGACATCGATACGCCAATCGTGCTTGAAACTAAACATGTTAAAGACGTTGACATTGAAAATGGGTTTGTTGAATGTCTCTCGCCTCATGCCACCAGGAGCGTGAGGGTCTTCGAGGTCAAGGAAGAAGTTTTGTTTGTCAAAGCCTGCCGAGGCATTAAGAGACCAAAGTCCCACTTGTGGTGCCGCCGAAATATACATACTGTAGGTATTGACTGGCTTGTCGAGGTTGATATGCTTGATAAGCACGGCATCGTCGTCAATGACAAAAGACCATTGCGTAATTGCATTTTTGCAGCGGCTGTAGGATGTCGTGAAGGTGAGCCATCGCCAAGTAGCGTTGAAGGTTAGGTCCTGTATGCGCTCGTTGAGCAGTTGCGAATTGCCAGCCTGCATAGAGTAGCGACTAATGTAAGTCACTGCATCGTTCATTGCAAAGAAGATGGGACGGTTTGTCTTGAAGCTGTAAGCCAACGACAGATTCACTGGACCGACCCCAACAGAATAGGATGCTGTGGGGAAAAACTCATCCTGGTTTCTATGAAGGAAATCGCTGTTTGTCACGTCTTTGTAATCAAATAGCGTGTGCTCATAACGCAGCCCCACGCTTGCCTGTCCCCCACGCTCAAAATTAATGCTGTATTGAGCAAAAGCAGCAATGTTATTCTCTTTGATGTCGGCATCGGTATTTGGAATCGATGGTTTGTCAATCCAATAGGTACTGTGGCGTTTGACGAATGTCATTTCAGAGCCCACTTCAAAGGAGCCCTTCCACACTGGGTAAGAAAGCACCAGTTTGGTAGCGTATAGGTGGCTCCTAGTGCCCGATGCGCTTTTCACAAATTCGCTGTCAACAAGGCTGTTTTCCACATTCTCGCGATCGGTGTCGGTGCCCGACGACATAAAATCGAAGTTGAAGTCTATGCCCAGCTTGCCAGCTTTTCCGTTGTAATAGGCGTTGGTGAGGAAAGCCATTGGCTTTGTCTCTTTGCTCGTCTGCTCCGAATAGAGGTGGTCGAGGAACACGCCATTTTCATAGATGTCCTCGTCATAGATTACCATGTTGGTGCCACCCAGGAAGTGTGTCATGTCGGCACGCACACCCACCGAATGGTTGTCGCTGATCTGCCAGTTGGCCCCTGCCGTATACACCAGTTGGTTGTTCTTCCATGTCATGGTGTAGGAACCCTCTTGATGGAATACCTTGCTGGTGCTGGTTGTTTCCTCAAGCCAACTGTACTGGTGGTAGTTTTGTCGGCGATAAAAGATGCTGCCAAACACGTCAACATTATCCTTGCGGTAGTTGATGCTGAGTTTGCCGTTGGGGGTATTAAAACCATAGCGCAAGTCCTGCTCATCGGTGAGCGCAAGGTTTACACCAACTCCATCGCCTTGCTGGCGGCGTGTGCGGATGCGCACCACTGCCCTCACTGTGGCATCATATTGCGCTCCGGGATTGTTAATGACCTCCACATCGCGGATGTCCTCGCTACGCAACCTCTTCAACTCACTTTCATCACGCATGATTTGTCCGTTGATGTAGATGAGCGGGCTGCCTTTTCCGAGCACTTGAGGGTTGTCTTCAGTGCCAGTCATTCCCGGCACCTTAATGAGCATTTCTCCTATCGTCCCAGAGGCAGCGAGAGCGGTGCCCTCGATACGGGTTACAATGGCACTGCCCTTGAGACGAGTATTGGGGTAATAGCCTTTTACGACTACTTCCATCAACTCCATCATCTGATCGTCGTATGGAATAGAGTCTTGTTCTGATATTGAGTTCTGTGCCAGCGCATTCATGCAACCGGCGCAAACAAGAAGCCCAAAGAATAAATGTTTTATCACTTTATTATCGTTATTACTAATGTATGGATATATAGAGGTATGGCTCTAATACGCTTTCACTATTTTGACACAAAAGTAAATAAAAAACTTCACTACTCAACGTTTTTTGTTAAAAAATGAATTCTCCATCATCCTTCTGACACCAACAATGCCGAGATTCCTATGCCTTTCCTCAAGCCAGTGGTCTTGCCTGTCACTTTCGTGAAAACTGATTACTTTCATTGATTTGTTGTTTTATCTATTGCAAAATTACCATTTTATGGCAATACTCACAAATTAATCTGCCACCTGGCCGAAATGATAAATCATCTCAATTCGGTTGTGATGATTGCTTGCAATTGTTCCAGAAACTTTGCTGCATGTCCACCGTCCATCTGCACATGATGAAACTCAAAACTGATAGGCAGAGTTGTTTTTAACCACCTATTGCGATATTTTCCCCACATGACCATAGGGTTGTTAAACTCCTTAGCATATTGGTTTACAATACAATCCAATTCGGTTTCAATCATTGCCGAAGTACCTATTACCATAGCCTCCTCCAAGAAACTGCTTTCACAGTTTTGGCTCACCAATTGCGCCATGGTCATGTAATCGTGGTTGAAATGGATCAAGTCGTCGGTGTATAGGATATCGCATGAGTTGATGCCACCTTTTATGTTATTGACAATCACATTGACAGCCAAGCAGTCATATCTATATAACTTGCCGTTCTCGGGCAGCACATAGAATTCCTCAATTGCACTTGCCGCCTTGCCGACACACCAGCAGAGCAGCATGTTGAAGCTCATGCCGCTCTTTTTGCTGTATCTCAGAAGCCTTGTCACGTCCATCGTTTTCACCAGAGTCACCATGGGCATAGGTGAAGACATCCAGAGATTGAATGCCTCTTGGCGATTGCAGTCTTTAGGAACTATCTCAGTCTTCATCGTATTAATAAGGGTAATAGTATGGGTGGTCCTTAACTGAGTTGTAGGCGATTACCTTGCCGTCGTTGTTGAATGTGATGACAAAAATCATCTGCTCAGGTCCAGTAATCTCGCCCACCATTTTGCGATAGCCCCATTCCTCGCTAGTCTCGTTGGCGTTCTTGAAGAGTGGTGTGCCAAGCAAATTCTGGATGTCGGTCTTGGTCATGCCCATCTCCACTTTGTTGATTTTCACTGTGTCGCGTGTTGAGATGCAACTGCTTAAACTCATGACCATCACTAGCGTGATGATAATAGCTGTAACTGAAATAATAATACTGTTTTTCATTGCTGTAAATATTTAAATTGTTTCACTAATCTCTAGTCTTTAATCACTAATCCTTTATGCTCACTCCTCCCAAGAAGTTGCTGGCGATGACATGGAGACATGGGGCGGCGGGAATTGCCCTGCCCACGGTCTCATTACCCACGCCGCCAATGAAGCTGCGACTTTTCACCACCACATTTACATTGGAAGGAACTAGCAACTCTACGCCACCCATAAAGGTGTGGATGTCAATTTCCTCTTCCTCGCTGATGACGGCATTGCGCAAGTTAAGGCGCAGACCGCCAAAAAATGCGTCGAGGCGTGCACCATGGAAAGGTTCGCCGTTATAAACATACTCGTCGCCGCCAAACCTCACGGCGCAGTGAATGCGCTTGCCGTCCTCACCCTGAGGCACTGGCCGCTGAAGCCATTGGTCGGGATTGCGCTGATAGCTGCTCACTATGAGCTTCACGCCTATTATTATAAGTAAAACAGGGCCTAGATATTCGGTCCAGGGATGATTCCACACCCAGTCAAACCAATCGAGATGGAAAATTCCCCACATACTTACCAACTTCATCAAAGCGGCAAAAACAAAAACGATTCCTACAATTGTTCTTCGTGTCATAATCATAATTTTTTAGTTCGCAGCGTTCGTTCACTTGCGTTGATTTGAATAAATTAAGTTGCGCCTCGGCAATGTTCATGCAAGCATGACGCTGCACTCGGCTTACACTAATTTTGACTGCAAAATTGCGGCAAAATTACAGACCCTGCAATATTTTGGGATATTCTGCATGGGTTTGTGACGAACGGCAATAAAAATGAGAAGAACAGCACAAATGTGACAAATGGTTTTGCAACAAGACAGTTTTTTCCTACCTTTGCCAGTGATATGAGTGGAGAAAAGAAAAAAACTATCACGATTCGCATCGTCAGCGTATGCTTCGCTGTGGTGGTGCTAGCCATTTTCAAGCCTTTTGGTCTCGATGCATGGCAGTGGCAAGCCTATGCCCACCTGATTGCGGTGGGAGGTCTGGGAATTATTTCCTGCTTTATCACCGAGGCAATTTTGGTATACATCCTCAAAAAACCAGGTTCTACTGACCGTGGAGTGGATTACATCATCCAACGCAACCTTTGGTTCCAGCTCATTAACACACCACTCGTGTCGCTCATGATTTGTCTCTACCGACATTTCGTACTTAGCGACAAAGTGGACGGCAACCGACTCTCATGGGGAAACTTCTTTGAAACATTGGTAATCATGGCGTTTTGCTCGTTTCTCATAGGCCTATATTGGCGTTTCAAGTTCCGTAGCAAGTATTTGGCGGCAGAGCTTGAGGAAACAAAACAAATGAACGAACAACTGCAACGTATGCAACAGCAGTCACTATCTCAGTCGTTAGATGCCACAAAACCTGAAGAAGAAACCCAACCATCGGCAACACTTCCTAACACTATCAATCTTGACGGTAACACCAGCGAATCGGTGACAATACACATCCCTAACCTTTTATACATCGAATCGGTGGGCAACTATGTGAAAGTTGTGCAACTGCATGAAGGCAAAGTCGCTACACACATGCTGCGCGCAACATCCAAACAAATAGAGGAAAAACTGAGCAACTACCCTACTATCGTTAGATGTCATCGAGCTTTCCTTGTAAACCTGCGCCAAGTGGAGAAAATACTGTCAAAAACTGGCACAATGCAATTGCTCATTAAGCACAGCAACGACTATCTCCCCGTTTCACGTAGCAACATGCCTGGAGTGAAAACCGCCATCGCCCAAAGGTAATTCGCAATTCAAATAATAGAACAACCGCCACCAGGGGTGCTCCTGATGGTGGTTATTATTGTTATCAATGACTTGCTTAATCTTCAAGCAATGCGTCGTCAACGAGGTTTGGCATTGTGACTTGGAGGCCTGGGCAGCCTTAACCGTTATATATTCACATTAATCGTTATATGCTTACATTTGGACAAAAATTTTTTGTCCAAATATATACTTTTCACCCCACATTTGGACAAAAATCCTTGTTTAGACATTTTGTGGTGTTTGTTATTTTAAACGAATGCCATTAATTGGCGGCCAATGTTATGTAGTCCTTCAACAATTCGTTGGCGTTGTTTTGGGCGTGGAATCTTTGCTCCTGTGGCGTAGTGGCTGAGTTGACGTTGATTTATTCCTGTTGCTCGACTGATTGCTGTCAATGAAGCAAAGCGTTCACTGCTGCGAAGTAGTGCAGCTGTATCAAGGTAAACATACTCAAACTCATAATCGCCGTCAACAAGCCATTGAGGCACCTCGTCTCCATCGTTAATCATTCCTTGCACATGAAACTCAAGCGATTCCTTTGCTTCGCGTTGAAGCTCTTCAAAAGTGTCAGCAGTGAATACAACAGCACCAGGGACGTTGTCTCCAAGGCTGGCGGCAAAGTTCTTGTTACACCACGACACGTTTACAATAATTTTTTCCATAATTTATAATTAATTAGTTTGTATCAATTATTTCCACCCAGCTTGTTTCCAAATGCTATTGAGAGTGAATTGGTCCAATTCTTTACTCTCTTTTCCGTTAACTGTTACTTTGCCAGGTTTTGTGGGGTGCTTGAACTGACGGTGACTTCCTCGAGTTGCAATTTTTACCCAACCATCCCGCTCTAGCATTTTTATTACTTGAATAACTTTATAAGTTTTCATTTTCTATTTTATTTAAAGCACAAAGGTAGTAATTTTTCTACCTTTGTGCAAATATCAATCGTTTTTTTTATATAATTATGGTGATTTCTTAAAAAAAATACTATATTTGCAGTTGGATTGCAGAGGCAATCAATTACATTTTGAATTAAAAGAAGCGTTTTGCTTATCTCATTACTGGAAACTTAGGAACTTTTCAATAAGATGAGAGAGATGCAAAATGGCTTGCGTTTATAGCGTGAGCTGTTATTTCCATCATCTTCATCTTAAGGTTTCCTAAGACCTCCAGTAATAGATATGGTAATTCAGTCCACGCTTTTAATGTTTGTTTTTCTCCTTTTTGGACTGTAAGGGGTCTAATTTTTTTTTATGAAAAATTATTTGTTAAAATGTTCAGTTGTTTTGGCTTTTTTTGCCAGTTTGATTGGATTGTCAAGTTGTGGTGATGACAATGTCGCGCTCGTATCATCAAAAATCAACGGTCCTCTTGGTGAATATTTTGAGGTGGTTGATAAACCCTACAAAGTCAATAAGACAGAAGCAAAAAATTCAATTAGCGTCGAAATCAAAAGAACTAAGGATGGTGGACCAACTGAATGGTGGTTAAAATCAGCTAGAAATAGAAATGACTATGGATTTACGGTTGAACTTATGGATAATGATGAAAATGTGCTTGTTTCAAAGACAACCACTTATTTTAGTGATTCAGAGCAGCTTATTGCCATAATAGGTTTAGAAGAAGGAGAATCAACTTCTTTAAAAATTGAATTTGAATCGGATGACGATAAAGAAAATGCATCAAAAGCTCAGAAAGTTAGGGTTACAAGTCACCGATAGTTGTCAGTTTCTTGACTTCTATAAAAAGGGTGTGCCAGATTTTTATGGCATACCCTTTTTGATAATAAACCGTCTAAAAATGCTATATATAATTCTGCTAGTATTTGTTTCAGTTAGATGAGAAAAACAAACCTCCACAAGGAGTTATGCTTCTCTTGGTAGCGGTGTCCTCAAAGGGACGGTTCTTTTGAGGATGCCCTATGTGAAAAACGAAATATTAAACCGCCATCAGGTGATGAACTTGATGGCGGTTGTTATTGTTATCAATGATTTGCTTAGTCTTCGAGCAATGCGTCGTCGACGAGATTAGGCATTGTGACTTGCAGGCCTGGGGTGCGCTCCATCTCGCGGCGGATGGCATCCATAGAGCCGTTATTGCGGGCCCATGAGCGACGGGCGATGCCGTTGTTCACATCCCAGAGAAGCATCTGGCGGATGCGGCGGTCAGCTTCCTCGCTACCGTCGATTACCATGCCAAAGCCACCGTTGATGACTTCGCCCCATCCAACGCCGCCTCCATTGTGCAGACTCACCCATGTGGCTCCACGGAAGGCGTCGCCAATCACGTTGTGTACTGCCATGTCGGCGCAGAACTGTGAGCCGTCATAGATGTTGCTTGTCTCGCGGAAAGGAGAGTCGGTACCACTAACGTCATGGTGGTCACGGCCAAGCACGACTGGCTTAGTGATCTCGCCACGGCGGATGGCATCGTTAAACGCCAACGCAATCTTGGTGCGTCCCTCGCAGTCGGCATAGAGGATACGGGCTTGTGAACCAACCACGAGGTGATTCTTTCCTGCCTCGCGAATCCAGTGCAGATTGTCGGCGAGTTGGCCCTTGATATCGTCGGTCACGTGACTCATCATGTCATCGAGAACCTCAGCAGCGAGGCGGTCGGTTACTTCCAGGTCGTGAGGGTCGCATGAGGTGCAAACCCAGCGGAAAGGACCAAAGCCATAGTCGAAGAACATTGGACCCATAATATCCTGAACGTAACTTGGATAGCGGAAGTGGGTCTCGTCCTTCATAATGTCGGCTCCAGCTCGGCTTGCCATGAGCATAAAGGCATTGCCGTAGTCGAAGAAATACATACCATTGGCTGTCAGGCAGTTGATAGCAGCAACCTGACGACGCAGCGACTCAAATACGCACTCCTTGAAACGCTCAGGCTCTTCGGCCATCATACGCTTCGATTCCTCGAGGCTGTAGCCCACAGGATAGTAGCCACCAGCATAGGGGTTGTGGAGCGAAGTCTGGTCGCTACCCAAGTCAACATGTATGCCTTCATCGGCAAGTCGCTCCCACAAGTCAACCACGTTGCCTACATAGGCCATAGAAACTACTTTTTTCTCCTCCACAGCCTTGCGGATGGCGGGGATAAGTTCGTCAAGATTCTCGTGCAGTTCATCAACCCAACCCTGGTCATAGCGCTTACGTGCTGCGAGAGGATTGATTTCGGCTGTAACGCTTACAACACCAGCGATATTGCCAGCCTTAGGTTGAGCTCCACTCATGCCGCCAAGTCCTGCGGTGACAAAGAGCGGTATGCGCTTCTCGCGCTCGTCGCCCATCACCTTGCGGGCGGCGTTGAGCACTGTAATAGTAGTGCCATGTACGATACCTTGAGGACCTATGTACATATAAGAACCAGCAGTCATCTGGCCATATTGACTCACGCCAAGGGCATTCATGCGCTCCCAGTCGTCGGGTTTGCTGTAGTTGGGGATTACCATACCATTAGTAACCACAACGCGTGGAGCGTCCTTGTGCGATGGGAAGAGTCCCAGAGGGTGACCGCTATACATCACGAGGGTCTGCTCGTCGGTCATCTCGCTCAAATACTTCATCACGAGACGATATTGTGCCCAGTTCTGGAACACGGCACCATTGCCACCATAGGTTATGAGCTCATGTGGGTGCTGTGCCACAGCCTTGTCGAGGTTGTTTTGAATCATCATCATGATGGCAGCTGCTTGACGACTGTTGTGTGGATAATCGTCAATGGGGCGTGCCTTCATCTCGTAGCGTGGACGCAGGCGGTACATATAGATGCGGCCATACTTCTCCAGCTCCTTGCGGAACTCGGGGATGAGTGCAGCGTGATGCTTAGCAGGGAAATAGCGCAAAGCGTTGCGCAAGGCAAGTTTCTTCTGCTCTGGGTTGAGAATGTCCTTGCGCTTTGGCGCATGGTTTATCTCAGGATCGTAAGGCATTGGTTCGGGCAATACATCGGGAATTCCAGCCCTGATGTCGGCGATAAATTCTTCTCTTGTCATTGTATTTGGTTTTTACTAGACGTTCTAGAAGTTTCTAGATTTACTAGACATTCTAGAAAATTCAAAGTTTTGTTTCTACTATTGCAGTGATGTCGGCTTCCTCGGCATTGGCTTTTGCTATGAGGTCGTTAGCCTCGGAGATGAGGGCATCGGCAACGGCGCGGTCTTTGAGAGAGCCAGCGTTGATTTTTACGTTCATACCTGCGCCGAGTACTGCGGCACGGGCTGCGAGCACACCGACTCCAGCGTCGCTAACGCTGTTGGGGTTGCCCTCCATTACCATGGCGCGGCACAACTCAAACACCTTCATCGACTCTTTCATGGTGCGCAAGGGAACTTGTGCAGCATAGAGGGTTGCTTCTTGGATAGCGGCACTGCGGGTTGCCTTGTCCTCATCAGTCTTCTTGGGCATGCCAAAGGCTGCCATGATGCGGTTGAAGGCCTCAGTGTCCTCATCAACGAGATGGAGCAACTCTTTTGAGATAGCCTGACCCTTGTCGGCCCAAACGCTAAACTCGTTCCAACGGTCGTCCCATCCGGGTTTGTGGCTTGACAGGTTGGCAACCATAGTGCCGAGAGCGGCTCCCAGAGCGCCCATGTAGGCAGAGATTGTGCCACCGCCAGGGGCTGGTGACTCGCGCGAGGTCTCCTCGGCAAAACCAGTCACAGTGAGGTCAACGAGTTTCTTTGCGCTATCGTCCTCAATCATGAACTCGATAACTTTCTCCTTAGGGTCGAAAGGCTTGAGGTCGTCAAGTCCGAGCGAGTGGATGGCAATCTCAATAATGTCTCCCTCAGGGATACCAGTAGAGCGATGCTGCTTCTCAAGGAAGTATTTGCCAGCGTCGATAAGGCAACGCTTGGGCAGCAGGCCCACAATCTCGGTACCAGTTACACGGATGCCGCGGTTTTGAGCGCAGCGGCACACTTCATCAAACGCCACATGCAATGGTGTGGTGTTGATATCGGTGATATTCATCGATACCTGTGCAATCTTATATTCGTCAATATACCAGCCAATTGCCTTTGTACCCTTAAGGGTGCCAGGCTGCATGATGGTGTTGCCGTTCTCATCCTTCTTGGGAGTTCCGGTAATGGGATTGCCTTCACGCACAGGACGGCCCTTCTCGCGCACGTCAAAAGCGATGGCGTTTGCGCGGCGGGTGCTGGTTGTGTTGAGGTTGAAATTTGTAGCGATAAGGAAATCGCGGGCACCAACTGCGGTGCAGCCTGTTTTAGCCACTTGTTCGTCGAGTGGACGTGCGCCAAAGTCGGGAGCGCCATCTTTGCTAGCCAATTTCTCGGCAAGCGCCTCATACTCGCCCTTACGGCACACTGCCAAGTTGCGACGCTCGGGAGTGAACGCTGCCGCCTCATAGCAGTAGCAAGGGATGCCTGCCTCGTTGGCGATGCGCTCGGCAAGCTTACGAGCCAGCTCAGCACACTCCTCAAGGGTAATGCCAGCGATAGGGATTAGCGGACACACATCGGTGGCACCCATACGTGGGTGAGCGCCGTGATGCTGGCGCATGTCGATGAGTTCGCCTGCGCGTTTCACTGCGTGGAAGGCTGTCTCTACCACTGCCTCAGGGCTTCCCACGAAGGTCACCACTGTGCGGTTAGTTGCCTCGCCTGGATCCACGTCGAGCAGTTTCACGCCTTTAGACTGGCGAATTACATCAGTAATCTGGTTAATAACATCCATGTTGCGGCCCTCGCTAAAGTTGGGCACACATTCAATAAGTCGGTTCATGCTGTTTTATAGTTTTAGTAAAAGTTGAGTAGTAAAATTTAAGTGTAGAAAGAGTATTATGCATTTTCTAGGCGCAGCCTAATTATGCATTGTGCATTAAGCATTATGCATTTTTAATAGGCTCTTCCCGTTGCTGCCAGCAGGGTGTTGTGCATGAGCGAAACGATGGTCATGGGGCCTACGCCACCAGGCACAGGAGTGATATAGCTGCACTTGGGGGCCACGTGCTCGAAATCAACGTCGCCGCACAGGCGCCAGCCGCGCTCACGGGTTTTGTCCTCGACACGAGTAGTGCCCACGTCAATTACCACAGCACCCTCTTTCACCATGTCTTCTTTCACGAAGTTAGGGCTACCGAGAGCGGCAATAATGATGTCGGCCTGGAGGCACATCTCCTTGATGTTGGGAGTGGCGCTATGACACACAGTCACGGTGCAGTTGCCTGGGTTGGCCTTCTGCATAAGCATGTTGGCGATGGGTTTGCCTACAATGTTACTACGACCAAGCACCACGCAGTGCTTGCCACGAGTCTCGATGCCGTAACGCTCGAGCAGCATCATAATTCCCGATGGTGTGGCAGGTTTGAAACAAGGCAGACCAATCATCATTCGGCCCACATTCACAGGATGGAAGCCGTCAACGTCCTTGCGATAGTCAATGGCCTCGATCACTGCCTCTTCGTCAATGTGCTTGGGCAATGGCAGTTGCACGATAAAACCGTCAACGCCTTTATCTTCATTCAGCTCTTGTATTTTTGCAATGAGTTCTTCTTGAGTGACAGTCTCTTCCATGCGGATAAGCGATGAGTCAAAGCCGCACTGCTCGCATGCTTTAGTCTTCGATGCCATATAACTCTCACTGCCACCGTCATGACCCACCAGCACGCCAACCAAATTGGGACGGCGACCGCCAGCAGCCACTATCTCTTTAACTTCGGCAGCAATCTCCTCTTTGATTTCAGCCGATATCTTTTTTCCGTCTATTATCTGCATATAGTAGTAATATTATTTTCTAAAAGCGCTGCAAAATTACGCAAAATTCATATAATATCTATAAACTAATCATACTTTTAACGCATTTTTAAGGTTATGCGCTATTCGCCAATTTGTATAACTTTTGCTTCATTTTTAATCTTCTAACTCGCAGGTAGCGAAGCCCATTTCTTGGGCTTTTTCGGGGGAGACGAGGAAGTAAGTGACTTCGGCCTCGGTGCAAAGTTCACCTGCACTGTTGGTTACCTGGGCATGCATCGTGAGGAGGTTGCGCACTTGCTTAACGATGTGGGCGCGGATGATAAGTTGTGTGTCATTGCTGGAAATGGGCCGGCGAAAACGCACGTTAAGATTGGCGGTGAATCCGCATGTCTGCATCTTGCGTGTCACCACCCATCCGCATGTCTCGTCGATAAGGGTGCTGAGTATGCCTCCATGCATGGTATCGACCCAACCTTGATAGTGCTTCGACGGGTTCCAGAAACTCACGATGTCGTCGCCGTCTTCCCAAAACTCCATGTGCAGCCCAATAGGGTTGCTAGGTGAGCATCCAAAGCAGTTATACTCTGGTCTGCCCACCCACGGACTTTTTATTTTCTTCATAGTTGTTTAAATGCCAATTGCGATTGTTTACTCTCCCTCATCGGCGGACGAGTCAGACCTTGCCCCTCATCACATCGGGAGAGATTGTCACATTACTTATACAAGAACCTCTTGATGCTCATCTTTGGAGTTTTCTCAAAGGGCTCATCGAGCATCTCCACTTGGGAGATCTTGCTGTAGGCAGGGAGGGATTGGTTAGCCTCGTCGCGGATTTGAGATGGTAATGCAGCCTTTGTCTCATCATCCATGTCTTTAGGCAGGTCGGTATATACGAGCGCCACAATTTTGCCCTTACGGTCAACGACAACACATTCATCAACATACTGGCAGTTGTTCAACACCGCTTCCACCTCTTCGGGATAGATGTTCTGCCCCGAGGAGTTGAGAATCATAGACTTGATGCGACCACGAATGAAGATATTGTCGTTTTTGTCCATAATACCGAGGTCGCCAGTGCGGAACCATCCGTCATCGGTGAATGATGCCGCAGTCGCTTCGGGATTCTTGTAGTAGCCTATGGTGAGATTTGCGCCGCGCGCCTGAATTTCGCCAGCCTTGTGTTGTGGATCGTCGGAATCGATGCGCACCTCATGCACTGGCTTGCCGCATGAGCCTGGCACAAATTCTTTCCACCAAGCATAGCCCAAGAGCGGACATGCCTCGGTCATTCCGTAACCCACGGTAAACGGCAACTTCATCTTCTTAAAGCACTTCTCGGCCTCGGGATTCAGTGCCGCGCCTCCCATGATGAAGCATTGCACCTGTCCGCCGAAGACCTTCATTATTGTTCTGCGAGCAGCGCTGTAAACCACTCGTTTCATGCCTGGGATGCGTAATAGATTTTTCCTTTTCTCCAATGCGGGCTTTATGGAATTAGCATAAATTTTCTCCATTACCAGTGGCACAGTGATTACCATATATGGTCTCACTTCCTGCATCGCTTTTAGCAAGGTTGTGGGCGATGGTGTCTTGCCCAAGAAATAGACGGTGACGCCATCCACGTTGGGATGGATGAACTCGATTGCCAGACCATACATGTGCGCCATTGGCAGCATCGACACTATAGTCTCACCTGGCGTGTTGGGGAAATGAGCGTTGGCAAACTCGTCGGTGTCGCTCATGGCGCCGTAGGTAAGCATCACGCCTTTGGGGTTGCCCGTAGTGCCCGACGTGTAGTTGATGATTGCGAGGTCATAGAAGTTGTCGCCGGGATAAGTCACATCTCCTGGCATCATGCCACTAGGATATTTTTTTGCAAACTCCTCTTCGCGCTTCTCCCACGCCTTGGCCACCGCATCGTCGCTGTGCCACAACAGGCTGTTGTCCTTCACGTTGATAGCAGCCTTGAGGTTAGGCATATCATCGGGGTTCATTTTTGCCCAGATATCATCGTTGGTGAAGAGCAACACACTATCTGAGTGGTTGGTAAGTTTTGAGACGCTGTCGGGGTGGAAGTCGGCAAGGATTGGCACCACAACACACTCGTTCACGTTGACGCCCCAGAATGCCATCGCCCAACGGGCTGAATTACGGGCGCAGATGGCGATTTTGTCGCCTTTCTTGATGCCTGTAGCGGCATAAAAGAGCCGCATCTGCTCAACATGAGTGGCAAGGTCGCCGTAGGTGAATGACTCGCCTCCGTAGTCACAGAGAGCTTTTAAGTTCCAATTATTGCGGACAGTGTCCTCTAATGTCTTCAGATAGTGCTTCATCGATATATTGTTTTTGTTATGTTGACAGTAAGTTGAGGTATTGAGGTAAATATAATCTCACAAAGATACAACTTTTTTTTTAATCATCTACTATCATTGATGATTCTTTTGAGTTTTATTGGTAGTCCACTTTTTATATAAGAGGCTCTTAAGCTTTCTTCTTTGTGGTTGGCATATAACTGTATATTAATTCATTAGATTATATTTTTTCACTTTTTCAACTGACTCTTTCAAGGGGCTCTATGTGTAATTTCCTCCTGGTGGCAGTGAAGCACACAAGTGGTTTTTATGTGAAAAAATATGTATTTTGGCTGTTGTCTCAACTTTTTTCACTAAGTTTGCACTCTATTTTGACAAGACACGTTATGAGTATTTTTAAAAAGAAAGATGCCTCTAATCAAGGCACAAAGAATAATAAAGAGAAGGAAACTGAGGAGAAAGTACGCCAAACTGGCTCACTAAAAGAACGTTTGAGTCGCGTGAAGACGACACGCTGGATACGCTTCGGCATCGTAAGCGTTATCTTCTTTGCGTGGGTAGCATGGCTTGGCAACTGGTGGGTGGCACTATTCTGGTTCCTGCTCGCCGACATCTACTTGACTCAATTTATTCCATGGAACTGGTGGAAGTACAGCAAGAATTCTTTAGTGCGCACAGTAATGAGCTGGGTCGATGCCATCGTCTATGCCCTCATCCTGGTGTATTTCCTCTTTGCATTTGTGGGCCAGAACTACCAGATTCCGTCGTCATCGCTCGAGAAAACTCTGCTCACTGGCGACTTCCTGTGGGTGAACAAGATGGTTTATGGACCGCGCGTGCCCATGACACCGCTTCACTTCCCATTGGCTCAGAACGAGCTATTTGGGAAGAAGAGTTATATTGAGAATCCACAGTTAGCTTATCACCGCCTTAAAGGTTTCCGCAACGTGGAACGCGGCGACATCGTGGTATTCAACTTCCCCGCTGGCGACACCGTGGTGGTGGGACAAACCAATCCTGACTATTACACACAAGTGATGGAGTGTGGTGCCGGTATTTTGCATCCTTCGGCTAGTGATTTTAAGGACGATCCAACCATGTATGACAAAGTGATGCAGGCAGGACGTGATTACATTCACAACCAGTGCAAGTTGATCTACCACCCCGTTGACCGTCGCGACAACTATGTGAAGCGTTGCGTGGGTCTGCCAGGCGAGAAAATCTCGGTTAAAAACGGCGTGGTGCATATCAACGGCAAAGCCATCAGTGAGCCTAAAAATGTGCAGTACAACTATGAAGTGAGCTTAAAAGGCAACTTCGTTGACGATAACTATTTGATTGAAGAGTTAGGTGTGGCGGTTGATGACATCCATATGGAGAACGGCATTTTACACAACCTCCCTCTCACCTATGAGATGAAATCAAAACTCGAGGGATGCTCTTGGGTAAGCGCCATCAAGCCTTCAGAATTTGATGAGGGAGAGAGTATATACATCTACCCTGTGGGGCGTGACTATGGCTGGACTCGCAGCAACTTTGCTATTAATATCGGCGGTCTGTGGATTCCCAAGAAGGGAATGTCGGTCGACCTCACCAAGAAGATGAATCAGGAAATCTATGGTCGCTGCATCCGCGACTACGAGAAGGTGGACCTCACCATCAAGGACGGCAAGCCCTACATCGACGGCAAGCCAGCCACAAACTACACCTTCAAGATGGACTACTACTGGATGATGGGCGACAACCGCGATAACTCCCTCGATTCGCGTTTCTGGGGTTTCGTGCCCGAGGACCACATCGTGGGAACACCAATGTTTGTCATCGTCTCGTTCGACAAGGATAAGGGCTGGTTCGACGGCAAAATCCGTTGGAGCCGCATCTTTACCGACGCAAATCCTGATAAATAAGCTCGCTGCGCTCACCGAGTAAGGGGTAATGATGCTTTTGCACTTTGTCCTTTGCACTTAAAACTTAAAACTTAACACTTATCACTTTATTATGCTTATTGGCAGCATGTGTGCGGGCGATGTGCGGTGCTATGCCGCCATGGTCAAAGCTGGCGAGGTGGTGATTGATGCCACCGAGCGCCACCTGCCACTGCGCCACAGCCACCACCGCTACGTCATTGACGCCCCTAACGGTCCCGTAAAACTCACTGTGCCGCTAGTGGGAAGCACCAATGCCATGCCTGTTATGATGCGCGACGTGCTAGTGAGCGAACACGGCAACTGGCGGCACCTGCACTGGGGAGCACTGTTCTCTTCCTACGGCAAAAGCCCATTCTTCGACTTCATTGCCGACGACCTGCATCATATTATAATAGAAGGCACTCAGCAGCGCCTTCTCGACTTCAATATGGAGTTGCACCAGCTAATTGTTGACTTTATGGACCTGCCCATTACAACCCATGTGGTGAGTGATGAGGACGAAATCGCTGATCTGGCAGCCCGTGACGCACTTGACCTGCGAGGCAAGATTGGCGGAAAGCGCGCCGACACGCTGCCCATTGAAGACGTACCTTACTACCAGATGTGGGCCAACCGTCGCGATACTTTTCATCCACGATTGAGCATCCTCGACCTGCTTATGAATGAAGGTCGAGAAGGCATATTTACACTACTGAAAATGATGAAATAGCCCGTGAATTCATAAAAAACGTTAAAGCACGGCAATCTTTGTCATATAAAAATTGTGATATTACCCAAAATGACTATCTTTGCACCGTGTTTTTCATGGTATTAGATTTAAGGTTAATTAAGATTGGTTGTCGTGAGACAATCAATTTTTTTGTGCCTATAGGAGTTATGCCGCTTAGCTGGTTTTGTATGAGTATTTTGCTGCAAAAACCATCACTATAACGCCACTAAAACGAGAAAAATACAAAAAAACGCCAAACGTCTTGGTGATTTCAAGATTTTGACGTAACTTTGCAGTCGCTTTTCGACTCAAGGGTCGTGAGCGGTCCCATAGCTCAGTTGGTTAGAGCACCTGACTCATAATCAGGGAGTCCTTGGTTCAAGCCCAAGTGGGACCACCGTTAATCGCTAACTATCAACAAGTTGGCGATTTTTTATTTTTATATACTTGATACAAAAATAGAAAACATGCGCAAGTCGCGATCAATCGCACCATTATGCCATATGTGAAGTGAGTGATTTATAAAAAGAACAGATTTTTTTCCAATAGAATTGTTTAAATATTCATTATAAACCACTATCTTTGCATCTTGATAAGTATAATTCTTGAATCTTAGGTCAAATGCCAATTATAATTGAGATATAAATTAAAAACTATATAACTATGAGACTAAAGAAACAAACAAAACTGTTCAAGTGGCTGTTGCCGCTAATGCTGGTTCTGATGCTACCACAAATAGCGAGCGCTTACGACTTTAAGGAAAATAAGCTCTGCTATAATTATAACGAAGATGGTACGAGTGTTACAGTTACGTATGAAAGACTACCGTCTTATTTTATGCAGAGTTCATATTTAAATCTCAGTGGCAATCTGAATATACCTGAGATTGTCACTCATAATGGCACAGATTATTTAGTGACAGCTATTGGCTACTCTGCTTTTGAGTATTGCACAGGCTTGAACTCGGTGGTGAGTATTCCAAACTCTGTTACATCGATTGGCAATGGAGCCTTTCATGGATGCAGTAACGTGAGCTCGGTGACAATCCCAAACTCAGTAACATCGATTGGCAATGGCGCTTTCAATGGTTGCGACGACTTGATTTCCGTGACAATCCCCAACTCGGTGACATCAATTGGCGACAATGTTTTTACTGCATGTGCAAGCTTAACCTCGGTGACCATCCCAAACTCTGTGACATCGATTGGCTATAGTGCTTTTAGTGCATGCATAGGCTTGACTTCGATAACCATCCCAAACTCGGTGACTTCAATTGGCAGTACAGCCTTCAATGGATGTACTAGCCTGACTTCAGTGACCATCCCAAACTCAGTGACTTCGATTGGTGAGTGGGCCTTCAGTGATTGCACGAGTTTGAATTCAGTGACACTATCAGGTTATGGAGCATGGAATTACAACATTTCGAGTCATAATGGATTGGGCCAAATAATTAACCAGCTACGGACTGTAATTATTGGCAGTGGCATTACTGTTTTAGGAGATTTTGGCTTCACACCAAATGTTGTAAACTGCTATGCTGAAAATCCACCAGTTTGTTCTGAGGGCACATTTGCCAACTATGATGGTGAACTTCATGTGCCAACAACATCTATAGCATCTTACTTTATGGCTGACTATTGGCAGAATTTCTATAATCTGCAGAATGACCTCAGTAAAGTTGCACTTGATAAAACAAATGTAAATCTTGTTCAATGGGAAACATTAGCTTTAACAGCAACGGTCACCCCTCAGGGAGAAGGTGAGATTGTTTGGAGCACAACTAATCCATCGGTTGCTACAGTCGACGAAAATGGCATAGTAACAGCGATAAATGAAGGTGAGTGTGATATATATGCTACTCTTGCTACGTCGAATGATGCTGCATACGCAAAATGCCATATTACAGTGTCCTATCCTGAGATTACTATTTCGCTCAGCGAAGACTCACTTGTGATGAACTTGGGAGATGAGCATGAGTTATTCGCAACTATCACCCCTGATGACACAGGTTTAATTCCAACTTGGTCTTCAAGCGATGAGAGTGTGGCTACTGTGGAGAATGGTGTTGTAACTGTTGTTGGTGATGGAGAGTGTGATATCACTGCCACAATTCTTGACAAGACAGCGACATGCCATGTGACAGTAATCAACAACTTGATTATCTCTCTCAACGTTGACAAGGCAATAATTGGAGCAAGCCAAATGTTGACAGTTTATCCCTCTTGCACTCCTGATGTGCCTGTTGATTTGGTTGTAACTTCTAGTGACCCAAGTGTGGCTGTAGCACGTGTGATTAACAACCCCAATGCTTCTAAAACACCAGCGTTGGCTGGCGAGAAAGCAATTATGATTGTTGGAGTACAGAGTGGTACAGCCACCATTACCGTGACCAATGCCGAAGGCCAGGCCGATCCCGCAGTCCTCGACCTACGAGTGGTAGATGTTGACGGCGACCGTACCATTACTTCAACCGATATAACCTGCCTTTACAACTATCTCCTCAACGGCGACGACACCTACATCACTACCAGCGATACCGACGGAGACGGTTACATCACCAGCACCGACATCACAATAATTTATAATCTCCTTTTGGGAAATTAACCCATAACACATAACTTATAATCCAAAGGCGCCTCATCGGCGCCTTTGCTTGTCTTTTCTTTGACGGGACTTACAAGAATTTCCATGATTAACAAGATTTCTTGTTTATCATGTCTTATTTAGACATAATTGCAGTTTCTATTCTCTGAAATAGACGCGTTTCACTCTTGGTGAGATGCTTGTTAGGATTTCGTAGCCGATGGTGCCACGCACTTCGCTGAGTTGGTCGATGGGATTGTGTTTGCCAAAGATTTCCACTTTATCGCCCACTTCGCAATGCGCGTCGGTGACATCAATCATGCAGGCATCCATGCAAATGTTGAAAACCGTTGGGCACAGAGTGCCATTTACCCACACCTTGATGGCACCATTGCCAAAATGGCGGTCCATGCCGTCGGCATAGCCGATTGAGGCCGTAGCGATGCGCGAGTCGCGCTCAAGCACTCCACGGCGGCCATAGCCAATGGTTGTTCCTGCCTCCCAGTTCTTGATGGAAATAACCACAGCCCTGAGTTCTGCCACTGGCAGGATGGCATCTTCACTGCCGTCAAAGACAGTCTTAATTCCATAAAGTCCCACACCAACGCGAACCATATCCATCTGATACTCTGGGAAACGCACTATTCCACTGGTGTTGAGTATGTGCTTCATTATGTGATGCGAGAAGTTTGCCTGCAGTTGCGTGGCACATTCCTCGAAATATTCTACCTGGGCGTGAGTGTAATCGTCCTGTTCGGGCTCGTCGGCAACGCTCAAGTGCGAGAACACGCTCATAGGTATGATGACATCCTGGCTCAGAAGCAATTCAGCGAGTTCAGGAATCTGCTCCAAGGTAAAACCTAGCCGGTGCATACCACTATCAATCTTGATGTGCACGGGGAAATTCTTAGCGCCATATTTGCGACCCTCTTTGATAAGCTGACGAGCCTCCTGGATGCTATAAACCTCAGGCTCGAGATAGCGGTCAAACATTGCCTTATAGTTCACCGTTGACGGGTTGAGCACGATGATAGGCAGTGTTATGCCCGCCTTGCGCAGCTCCACTCCTTCGTCCTGTACAGCCACAGCAAGGTAGGTAGCGCCACAGTCTTGCAGCGTTTTTGCAATCTCGTAGGAGCCTGTGCCATAGCCTGATGCCTTTACCATCGCAATGGTCTTGGTGCCATAGTTGACTTTTGACTTGAAGAACTTGAAGTTATGCGCCAATGCGTTAAGGTCAATTTCCTCAACCGTCTGGTGGCGACGCACCTCAAGCATTTCCACAATCTGGTAGAACTCAAAGTTAGACGCACCCTTCACTAGCACCGTCTCGTTGTCGAAGTCGCCTTGCGACATAGCAGCGAGAAAACTTGCTGTTGACTCAAAGAACAAGTCCTTCCCTGAGTTGAAATACTTGCTGTAACGGCACATGTCGGGACCTATGCCAATAAGCCGTGTGATGCCTTTGCTGTTGAGCAGTTCGCTCACACGGATATAGAGCTCATCATCGGTGAAAGTCTCAGGCAACAAGTCACTCAAAATCACTGTAGTGTGCTGTTGAGAGTTACAGCGGCGAAGCATAAAGTCGAGGGCTGGAGTCAGCGAGTTATAGTCGCTGGTGTAGCCATCGGCTATGATGGTGCATTCATTAACGCCCTCAATCACATTGATGCGCGTACCCACAGGCGCCAGGCGCTTCACACGCTCAACTATCGTGTTGTGGCTCATGCCGAAGTAAAGCAGTACTGCCACGCAGGTGGCTACATTCTCCATGTCGCGGTCGCTAGTAAACGGAATGTCGAGAACAAATGTGTCGCCGTCATGCACACACTCCATCTTGGCGCGATTGTTGCGCTTAACAACCTTGTTGATAAATAAGGTCTTATCCTCATCTTTGCGTGACCATGCAATATCCTGCGCCACATAAAGAATCGGGTCGATGGTGGTTGTCACCAACTCATCGTCGGCGCAATAGACAATACTCTCGCAACTAGTGAGAATTTTAGCCTTTTCTTCCACTTTCTCCTGCATCGACGCGAAGCCATCGTTATGTTCATCACCGATGTTGGTGATCACGCCCACAGTGGGACGAATCATAGCCTGCAACCTTGCCATCTCGCCTGTGGTGGAAATGCCTGCCTCGATGATTGCGAGGTCGGTATTGTCGTCTATATCCCACAGCGACAGCGGCACTCCAATCTGCGAATTGAAACTGCGTGGTGAGCGCACAATGTGATAATCCTCGCTCATAAGCTGGTAAAGCCACTCCTTGACGGTGGTTTTACCACGGCTACCAGTAATACCGATGATGGGAATGCGGAAACGCTTGCGGTGGTAAGTGGCGATAGCCTGCATAGCATCGAGCGAACTCTCCACCCTAAGGAAATTGGCCTCGCGCATAGCGTTGATGTCGATATTGCCGCTATATTCAATGACAAAATTCCTCACCCCCTTGTTGTATAGATGTTTAACATAGCGGTGGCCGTCATCATTGCTAGTGGAGATAGCAAAAAACAGCGTCTCGGCAGGATAGGTCAATGACCGCGAGTCGGTGAGCAGCAGGCTCACCTCGGCCTTCTTATTGCGCAACTCGCTGGTCTCAATACCAAGCACTTGTGCTATTTCTTGAATGGAGTATTTCATATTTAGTTTCTAGTTAAGAGTTAACAGTTAATAGTTGAAAGTAAAGAGTCTAGAGGGGAGAGTTGAGAGGGAAGAGTCGAGAGTGCTTTGTCCTAATACTTTTTACTTCTTACTTCATACTTTCTACTTTTATGTATGGGTATTCTTTCTTGAGATTGGCGATTACGGCTTGAGTATCGGCGTTGAAGCGTGCCACCACGTCGGGATTGTTGCTCATGGGGCGATGCTTGAGGCGCTTGCTCACGCGCTCGCAGCGGGCTATAGCCTGAGTGGAGCGATCATCAAAATAGGTGGCCTGAAACGTCTGCCAAATGTATTCAATCGCCGTCTCGCTGGGATGCACCATGTCGGCAGAGTAAAATCGGTAGTCGCGCAGGTCATCCATCACAATCTCAAAAGCGGGAAAATACTCCACAAAGTCTTTGAACTGACGCACCACGTTGTTGATGGCAACCCTTAGCACGGCTTTGCTCAACGAATTCATCTCCAGGCCGTCGGCAATGTGGCGGATGGGGCTTACGGTAAACAGAATCCTCAGCGACGGGTTGAACTCATGAAGTCGCTGCACGGCTCGCGTCAACGCCTCAGTAATCTCCTCAACGCTCGCTAAGCGGCGTGTGAACTCCTGCTGAGGCACTTTGTGGCAGTTAGTCACCACCTCGCCAGTGTCGCGGCGACGATACACCACTGCTGTGCCTAACGTGAGAATCAAAGTGTTGCACACCTTGAGATGCTCATGGGCTTCGCTAATGCTAGCATTCATGCGCTGGAGAGCGGCGTCCTTGTTTGCCATCGAGAAACGAGAGTGGAAGTCATAACTGTTCCACACCCCACCGCTCATAAAAAGCTCAACTCCAGCAATCGTGGCATTATCAATAATCTTGTCCACGCCGGCGGCTATACTCAACGGGTTGAAAATGGTGCCGAAGGGGTTGACCAACACATCAACCATAGCATCGCGAAGCTTAGCGCCAATATTGTCGCTGAAGCACGACCCAATTAGCAACATCTTGTCGCTATGGCGCATGAAATGCTCGCCCTCGCGAGGGTGTATCATTGTTCGGAATTCCATATCTCAATACTTTATGATTGCAAAATTAATGATATTAACATAAAAAACAAAATTTTCTTTTCATCATTTGAAAACTTGACAAGAAATGAAGAATAAGAAGCTTCCCTTTTTTTCATAAAATCAGCGACATGGCGGATTGAACGTGCCATGTCGCTGAGAATATTTACTGTATGAGTCTATAGGGGTTTAGTTGCTTGATTGCAGAGATTAGTTACCCATGCCGCCTTGTTGAGCGCCTTGTCCTTGACCACCACCTTGCTTGGTGCCACCCACCACGTCGTTGTTCTCGATGGTCTTATCGGTTTTTTTCACGCGTGCCTTGAGTGAACCAAAGCGGTAACTGATGCTAATTTTGAAACTACGCATAGCGAATCGAATGTTGTTGAAACCAGTGTAGTCACCCTGTGTGGTGTAGCTCTTCATAGTGTTATATTTACTGGAGTTAGCAAAGTTGTCGGCACTTAGGCGCACTGTCAAGCGGTCTTCCTTGAGGAACGAGCGCTGCAAGCCTAAATTATAGAACCAAGCTCCAGTGTTATAGCCATAAAGTCCATCTATACCTCCGCTCCACTCGCCAACGCTAGCGCTGAGGCGAAGTTTCCAAGGCAGCTGCTGATTAAACTGTGCATAGAAGAATGAGTTCCAACGTTTGTTCTCAAGTCCCAAATCCTCGCTCTTATAGCGGTTATGAGCAATATTGCCATTGAATACGAAACTTGTCTTTGGACCCATTGTCCACTGCATGAAACCATTGAGGCCTATGCTGCGAGTTTTGAGAGTGTTGGCATAAGTCGATACCATCAGGCCGTCTTCCTCATATTGCACACCTGTAATCTGATTGCTGCTGAACGAGATAAATGGACTTACACTAAAGGTGAGCTTTGAACCCAACTGCATATAGGTGAGAGTGATAGAGTGATTGCGTGAGCTGCTCAAGTGGGGGTTACCAAACGAACGCTTCATTGGATCCTCCTCAACTGCGGGATTCAAGTAGCTGATACCTGGGCGCTGAATGCTGGTCGAATAATTGAGCTTAAGGCTATGAGCCCAGTCAAATTTATATTCAATACTCAAGTCGGGCACCCAATCGCTGAGGTTGCGGTGGTAGTTAGGCTGCTTGCCATCGGGGAACTCGGCATTGAGGCGGCTATACTCGTAACGCAGACCCTCGCGAGTAGTCCAATTTCCCTTGCTGAAGGTGTGGCTCACATAGGCTGCTGCCACATGGGTGCGGTGGTTGAAGAGGGTAATATTGTCCATGTCGGGCATGCCAGTAAACTCATAGGCAGCCTCACTCTTATTCAAGCGGTTGATATACTTTACACCTGTCTCAAACTTGTGATACTTGGCAAAGGGACGAGTCCAGTCAAACTGGAAGGTGTGCTCTGCAAAGTTCTCTTTGGCGTCATTGACTTGACCAGTGTAGGGGAACGGACAATTTACCATGTCGCTGAAAGTGGTGATTGTCTTGCTAGCATTATGGTTGGTCGATAGCATATAACTCAGAGTAAGAGTCTCACCATAGTGGCGGGTCTTGTGTTCATAGTCAAGACGACCGTGAAAATCATAAAAGTCACCTTTAGGAGCATGGCCTGTGGTTGTGTATTTGTACAGAATGTTGCCGTTGCGGTCGGTCATTTGAGCATTGTTCACGCCATCACCACGGTAATCGTAATAGAAACCACCAAACGAGAGCGACACAAGATTAGTGGTATCGGGCTCCCAGCTGGCACTGATGTCTCCATAGTGAACATTCACCTTAGCACGCGAATCATTGTAGCTCGACAGGGTATTGCCGCTGCTCAGGTAGTTGGTCTCGCTCTCCATGATGTTGTGAGAAGCGTGACGGTTCCTGCTCTGATAACCATAATTGATTGCAGTCACCACTTTGCCCACTTGTGCAGTGATATTGGCACTGCCATTCAAGCTGCCGGTGTTGTCAACGCCCACACCCAGAGTTCCTGTAATTCCGTTCATCTCTCCGCCATCGGCCATGACTATATTGAGGATGGCGCTGGTGCCCTCGGCATCATATTTCGCTCCTGGGTCGGTAATCACCTCAATCTTCTTGATCATGCTTGCGGGAATCACCTTGAGAATCTCTTTCATGTTCATGCCGCTAAGGCTTGGATCGGGATGACCATTGCGGTAAACCTTGAACGACGACGAACCTTTAACTTTAATCTCGTCCTGGCCATCAACGGTAACCATAGGCACCTTCTTAATCATGTCGAGGACTGAGCTTGTCTTGCTGTCGGCATCGGCCTGCACATCATAGGAGAGGCGGTCAATCTCGGTCTTAACAAGTTGTCGTTGGGTGCTCACCACTACCTCTTTAAGCATTGTGGCTGAAGTGGAGAGAACTATCGTTCCCAACTGGGCAACTGGTGCCTTTGAACTTACCTCAAAAGTGCGGCTCTCTTCGGTCATACCCACGAAGCAAATCTTCATCAGGTAGGAGCCTGGCTTCGAGATTTTGTGATCTACAACTCCAAAAGCGTCACTCACGTCGCTAGCAACCACCTTTGAGGTGTCGTTGCTGTTATAGAGGTAGATTGTGGCGAACGGAATTCCCTCGCCCTCGCTGTCGTTTACTTGACACTGCACTGCCATAGGCTGCTGCGCAAGAGCAATAATTGCGCAGAGTGCCGTAAAGATGATTACTAAAACTCTTTTCATTTTATCTATATTTTATTTGCTTTTTTGTTCATTAGACGCAAAAGCAGTGCATTTTATTTCATTGATTTTTCTGAAAATATCTTAACAAAAGTTATTTGTCAAGATAACCTTGATACATCTCTTGTAGTTCGCTGGGGGCGATTCCTACTGCTTTGAGTTGCCCAAAGAAATAGTCCATCTCACCCTTCATAAGTTGCTCACGGCGAATGGCGACGATACTTTCCTTTGCGTCAGGGCTTACAAAGTAGCCCAGTCCGCGTTTGGTATAGATTATGCCATTCTGCTGCAGGTAATCATAGGTTCGAGCCACGGTATTGGCGTTGACCTCAATCTCTGCTGCCAGTTCGCGCACGCTGGGAACCTTGCTTTCTGGGGGTAAAGCCCCCGAGATAATCAGGTCGCCAATGCGATCGGCAATCTGCAGATATATTGCTTTATTATCCTTGAAGTTCATATCTTATTTCCACCATTTTAATGAAACAACATCTTTGCGCTTGAAAAGAATCCATGACAATGCGATAGATACAACTGCCAAAACAGTAGAGATGACACATGACAATTGGAAGAAAGCTCCAGATCTCATATATTTTGTGAACCACATTCCAAAAGCTTTTGGATCGCTGAACATATTGATAAATACTACAAACAATATTATGAGAACACTCTGAATAATAAAGATTGTGACAAATGTCTTAAGCACCGACAATCGAGGCCACACCACACTGCCAAGAAAATACATTGTGGCATTTGCTATAGTTCCAATAAACATACTTATTGCCATCCATTGTGTCATATCATTAGATTGAGCCGACAGATTAAATATGTTCAAGAAATTTATGGGACCTGGCACAACAAAATTTTTGTCCTCAAAGGGCTTCAGCACGGCGATGCGAGTGAGATCGGCAAGTTGAGCACAAGCAAAGAATAACACAAACATTGCCACCACATAGATTAGGAAATTGACGATATACTTCTCGAGAGACGAAGACGGAGACATCATCAAACTTGTGCGACCAGCCTTGGTCGTCAGGCCTTTGAAAGCCATCGATGACATGACACAAACCACTACTGTAAAAATCATGAACACAAGTAATTGTGGGACTTTTCCTGTCATAATTACGTGAATCTCGTTTGGAGTATGCTGCGTTAAATTGCCCAAAAGCATGATTATTGTAAGAAGGGCATAAATGCCGATTATTGAGAACAGTATTGCGCGACGGTTTTCTACTAGCTCCTTGCGAAGTGTAGCCACGAAACGGCTCCAGTTGAAAGTTTGACTTACGGTATTCATAGTTTTATTCATTTTTAGGCGTTAAATAATTGGTTGATAGCATCGGGATTTTGAAGAGTTGCGTTGAAGAGCATCTCCAGGTCAACGACTGTCTCTTCATCGGGTTGGGCAGGAACGACTACCAGCGATCCCATAACTGATTGCTGCACGAAGATAGGTTGATCTCCTGCTTGCATAGGACGGAATGCCAAGCGGCTCATCACACTAGAGATGGGAGCATTGAGCAACACTTTGCTGTGGTCGATGATTGTCACATGGTCAAGAATTTCACTGATGTCACGCACTTGGTGAGTAGAGATAAGCATCATCTTGTCGTCGGTCATGCCACTGGCGACCACTTTGCGGAACTGGCTCTTGCTTGGGATGTCAAGACCGTTGGTAGGCTCATCCATAATGAGCACGCGGGTGTTGGTTGCAAAGGCGAAAGCCAGGAAAACTTTCTTCTTTTGACCCATCGACAGCGAGTGGAGCTTCACATCCATGTCGTCACCCATCTCAAAGATGTCGAGGTAGCGTTTCAGGTCATCCTCCGAGAAATTGGGATAGAACGGTGCGTTGATACTCACGTAGCGTTTCAATGTAAGATGTGGCAACTCAATTTCTTCTGGAATCAGGAAAATATCGCTCAAGGTTTTGGGGAGGCGGTCACGCACATTCACGCCGTCGAGTGTCACCTCGCCGCTCTTGGGAGTGAGCAGACCGGTCATCAGGTTGATGAGAGTAGATTTGCCAGCGCCATTTTTTCCTAATAGGCCATAAACATTGCCGGCGTTCAATTCTAGCGACAAATCGTGGAACAAATCTCCACCGCGCTTTTTGTAACTGAAGTTTAGATTACTGATTGATAACATAATAGTGATATTTTTAGATGATTGAATTGTTACTGAATTAGTGTACTACTTAACTAGTACACCGCAAAGGTATAACAGAAATACCTCAACCTCCAAATTTCTTAACGTTTTTTAAGAATTTTCTTCTACCAAAGTGTTTTTGCAGGTATCAATTCTAATTGTCGCTACAACATATATGCGGCACAAAGGACCTTTCCCCTACCAACTATTAACTATGAATTGTGAACTCTTAACTATGAACTAAAAATATCATAAATAATATAATAATGTGGCGGCGGTTTACACTAAAAGCATTAACTTCGCAGTTAATAATAAAAAGTTATTGCAATGAAACCTATTACCAACATACTACTTATTCTAGCGCTGGTGTTCTACGTGTTTCTTCCCATAATGGAGATATCTCACATGGGCAGCATCACTGGCATGGATTTCTCGGCGAGCCTGCTGACTTTAGAACAGGCTAGATTCACGACATTTGCACTTACCCCGTTCGTCACAATCTTCTTGGCAATTGCATTCAACTGCCTGCGCAGCCGCTGGTGGGGAATTCTTGATGCCATTCTAATCTTATTGGCGATATTCTTCTTTGTCAGTATGCTAACAAAATTTCAGGGCCTACCTTTAGCGCATAATCCTGAAGTAGTTGCCGACACTGAGATGAGCGAGGGAATGCCTATCGACGGACTGAGGTCGGGTTACTACTTGAGTGCTGGAGCAACAATTCTCGCCTTTATATCAGCACTAGTGTCGCTAATGCCGTTTGAGTTCAACAAACGCATTGAGGAGCGCATCGACAAGCGCTTTGAGTCGGGCAAGAGGCAGATAGGCAAAATGGGCCACACCATCCATGACGAGTTCCACAAGATAGGCACCAAGAAACCAAAAGAAAACATGGAACAGCCTTCTCAAGCCACTCCCACATCTGAAACACCCACTCAAGAGCCTACCTCAACAAGCACCCAAAACGCCGACAATGACTCCCGCTTCATGCCAAGTGAAATGGATGAAGACGAGAAATACAGGGACTATATGCCGAAATAAGTCTTAAGTTTTAAGTTTTAAGTGTTAAGTAGGGACAAGGCAGCCTTGTCCGCAAGTGTTAAGTAGGCTGCGCCAACTGTTAACTGTCAACTATTAACTATTACCTACTTAAGTTTTTTCATCAATTCCTTATCTCCCACAATCCAGATGATATCGCCTTGGGCGAACTCAAGGTCTGGGGTTACTGAGATGAAGTTTTCTGCGCCACGTTCCACGGCGACCAGCAGCGACTTGTAGTCTTCACGCAGACTTGTGTCTCCAAGTTTTTTGCCTATCAATAACGAGTTTTCGGTAAGTTCGAAATGCGTAAACTCAACATCGGTCGATGATTCGGCTTCGGTGTTTTTTGCCTTGGGCTCAAGCAGCGGCAGTAGTGTCTGAATCTGGTCGTCGGTGCCTATTACACCTATTTGGTCGCCTGGAAAGATGCGCATATTGCCTGTGGGTATTGGATAGCGCACTGAGTTGCGGATAATTGCGACAACATTCACGCCATACTTGCGTCTCAAGTCGGCATTCTTAAGCCTTTCGCCCACAAATGGGCAGTTATACCCTACTGTCATGTAAGCCAAGTGCATGTCGCTCACCAAATTGTTCTCTTTGCCGGTGCGTCGGTTCTCACGCTCATTGACATTGCTCACAAAATGCTTCTCGATAAGGTCAAGATGTTTGTGCAGGAAAGGAGCCAAAATCACAATCAGTATCAACAGATAGACTATCGCAACAATTGTCGACACCTTACTGGTATAGAATCCATAAAGCAAAGAGGCAACGTAGGTCATGGACAGCAACACGCCAACAACCGCCATCACCAGTCGCGGCAAGAACTCTATCATAGGCGAATTAGAATCTTTGAGCACTAATTTCTCTTTGCGAGAGAGCCTGGGTGTGACTATGGCAAAGAAGAACGGCGAGAGCAGGAACAATGCGCAAATCAGACTGAGCATCAACGCCAAGTTCTCACTCATCATATTGCTAAGCAGATTTCTGAGGAATGGAATGAGATAAGTCCTTAACACAAATATCAAGGAGATAATCACAACAGAATAAAGTACCACCCTGAGCAGGTTGCGCTTAATGATACCCGGCCACACATTGCGTGACTTCTGCTTAACTTCATCATTTACCGTCTTGCTGTAGCCCTCGAGCAGTGCGTTCCACTTTTTTGGTATATGCTTTTCAACAAAGTTGTAGCTTGGCGTCGCCGCTTTAATGAAGAATGGTGTGGTAAAGGTGGTTATTACCGAAACCGTCACAATAATGGGATAAATGCTGCTATCAAGCACTCCAAGAGTGGTGCCAAGCGTGGCTATAATGAACGAGAACTCGCCAATCTGCGTGAGGCTGAAGCCGCTCTCCATCGAAGTCTTGAACGACTGTCCAGTAGCGAGCATACCGGTGGTGCCAAAAAATATCATGCCCACAATCACAACAACCGAGAGCAAGGTGATGGTGCCGGCATACTGCACTATCACATGCGGATCAACCATCATGCCCACCGAGATGAAGAACACAGCACCAAAGAGATCCTTAACGGGATTGATGATGCGCTCTATGCGCTCGGCTTCGCTGGTGCCAGCAAGAATTGAGCCCATCACAAATGCTCCAAGTGCTAGTGAGAAGCCACTTGCCACCGAGAAAATTGCCATAGCGAAGCACAGACCCATGGCGATGATGAGCATCATCTCATCGCTAAGCACCCGTCGGAACTTGCGGAAGATTGACGGAATGACAAACACTCCAATCACAAACCAAATGATTAGGAAGAATGAGAGTTTAAGGATGCTCATTAGCATTTCGCCGCCTTCAACGGTCTTATTGATAGCGATTGATGAGAGTATCACCATCATCACCACGGCGAATAGGTCCTCGACAATGAGCACGGCAAAGATGCCTGGAACAAACTTGCGATGCTTCATATTTAGGTCGGTAAGGGCCTTGAGGATAATAGTCGTTGACGACATCGAGAGCATAGCGCCGAGGAAGATGCTGTTGACCGAGGTGAAGCCCATGCATTGTCCTATTAAAAACCCCGTTGCCATCATGCCGCACACAATAATCAGCGCCGTGAGAATAGCTGAGACGCCAGCATTGATAAGCTTCTTGAAACTGAATTCCAGTCCAAGCGAGAAAAGCAGAACCACAATGCCTAGCTGCGCCCAGAATTCAATATTGGCCTCATTGCCCACCGAGGGAGAATAGGCGAAATGGGGACTAGCGATAAAGCCCGCGACAATATATCCCAGCACGACGGGCTGCTTAAGGAGTTTGAAAATTATGGTCGCCGCAGCGCCAAGCGTGAGAATCAACGCCAGGTCGGTAATCAGACTATTTACTTGGAGTTCTTCCATGATAATGCAAAGGTAAAACAAATATTTGACAAAAAAAAGCAACGTGAGTTTTTTGGTGTTTTAGTTGGTGTTTTTGTGTTGGAAATATGCTGAATATTCCTCATTTAGTCGACGTTTTTTGGTGAGTGTTGAAATAAAATCACGCTCGTTATTCATTATGTGGCGAATTATGACTAACTTTGCAGTCACAAAGAAACAAAAACAACTATTAGCATAACCAAAACCCATCATGACACATTACATTAGCGCTGAGCACCTCTCGATAGAGCGTGTTGGCGAAATAATTGAAAAGAACATCAAACTCGCGTTGAGCGATGACGCTCGTGAACGCATTATCCGTTGCCGCAAGTATCTCGACGAGCAAATCGCTGCCAGCGACGTGCCTGTCTATGGCGTGACCACTGGCTTTGGATCACTGTGCAACGTGAAAGTGAGCAAAGACCAATTATCACAACTGCAAATCAACCTGATGATGTCGCACGCCTGTGGCGTGGGCGAGCGTGTGCCCAACGAGATAGTGCGCATCATGCTGCTGCTCAAAATCCAGTCGTTGAGTTACGGCTACTCGGGCAGCAAGCTCGACACTGTGGAGCGACTTATCGACTTCTTCAACGAGGGCGTGATTCCCGTGGTTTACCGTCAAGGCTCTCTTGGAGCTTCGGGCGACCTCGTGCCGCTGGCTCACATGAGTCTGCCGTTGGTTGGTCTCGGTGAGGTGGAATACGAGGGCAAAGTGATGCCAGCCGCCGAACTGCTCAAACTCAAAGGCTGGGAACCAATTGAACTCGCCAGCAAGGAAGGCTTGGCACTGCTGAACGGCACTCAGAACATGAGCTCGTTTGCAGTATGGTCACTACTCCAGGCCGAGCGCCTGAGTGATTGGGCCGACAAGATTGCCGCCATGTCGCTCGACGCATACGACGGCCGCATCGAGCCATTCACCGAGGCGGTGCATCTGGTTCGCCCACACAAGGGGCAACTCGAGACAGCCGCCCACATGAAAGAGCTGCTCACCGGCAGTGAACTAATCGCAGGCCATAAGGAGCATGTGCAAGACCCCTACTCTTTCCGCTGCGTTCCACAGGTGCACGGCACAGTTAAGGACACTATCCGCTATGTGAAATCGGTTATCGACACCGAAATCAACAGCGCTACCGATAACCCAACCGTTTGCCCCGACGAGAACCTGATTATCAGCGCAGGCAACTTCCATGGCGAGCCCATCGCTATGCCTATGGACTTCCTCGCTATCGCGCTGAGCGAACTCGCCAACATCAGCGAGCGCCGCATCTATCGCCTCGTCTCTGGCACTCGCGGCTTGCCAAGCTTCCTCGTTGCCAACCCAGGCCTTAACAGCGGTTTCATGATTACCCAATACACCGCTGCCAGCGTGGTTAGCCTTAATAAGTCGCTTGCCGCACCGTCGAGCCTCGATAGCATCCCTTCGTGCCAAGACCAGGAAGACCATGTGAGCATGGGCGCCAATGCCGCCATCAAGCTCTACAAGGTGGTGCTCAACACCGAGCGCGTGCTTGCCATAGAGCTGTTCAACGCCGCCCAGGCGCTTGAGTTCCGCTTCCCCAAGAAGTCTTCGCCAGTCATCATGAAGATGCACGAGGACTTCCGTCGTGAGGTGCCATTCATTGGCGACGATGTGATTATGTATCCCCTCATTGAGAAAGCAATACAATTCCTTCGCAAATGAAACTTCTAGTTAAGAATATCGCCACCCTCGCCGGTATCGACGGCGGGGGTGTGCTGAAAAGATGCGGCGAAGAGATGGCGCAGTTCGACGCTATCACCGATGCCTGGATGCTTGTGGAAGACGGCATCATCACCGAGTTCGACTCCGTAGCCAACCATCCCTTGCCCACTGATGTTGACGAGACTATTGATGCCGTTGGTGGCACTGTGATGCCCAGCTGGTGCGACTCTCACACTCACATCGTGTATGCCGGCAGCCGTGAGAGGGAGTTTGTGGACAAAATCAACGGACTCTCCTACGCCGAAATCGCCAAACGTGGCGGCGGCATTCTCAACAGTGCCGACCGGTTGCACGAGATGAGCGAGCAGCAGCTCTACGACCAAGCAATGGAACGCGTGCGCGAGGTGATTGCCAAGGGCACCGGCGCCATCGAGATTAAGAGCGGCTACGGCCTCAACACCCAAGACGAGATCAAGATGCTGCGCGTGATAGCCCGCATCCAGGAGAGCACCCGCCTGAGAGTTGTTTCCACCTTCCTCGGCGCTCATGCCGTAGGCCGCGAGTATGCCGGTCGCCAGGGCGACTATGTTGACCTTGTTGTCAACGAGATGATACCCGCTGTTGCTGCCGAGGGATTGGCAAACTTTGTAGATGTATTCTGCGACGAGGGATTCTTCACTCCTGAGGAGACTTCGCGCATACTTGAGGCCGGCCTCAAGTATGGCATGCGTGGCAAGATTCACGGACAGGAACTGGCTCCCTCGGGAGGCGTGGAAGTGGCATTGAAGCACAATGCCCTCTCGGTTGACCACCTTGAGAGCATGACCGACGAAGACATCGCCATGATGCGTGGCCGCGACACCATGCCCACTGCCCTACCCGGCACCTCGTTCTTCCTGAACATGCCGTTTGCCCCTGCCCGCAAGATGATAACCGCAGGTCTGCCCGTGGCTATCGCCAGCGACTACAACCCAGGCTCTACGCCCAGCGGCGACATGAAGTTTGTGGTGTCGCTCGCTTGCATCAAGATGCGCCTTCAACCTGCCGAGGCCTTCAACGCGGCAACCATCAACGGCGCAGCGGCAATGGGCCTGAGCAACGACTATGGCTCGATAGCCCCCGGCAAAGTGGCGAACTTCTTCATCACCAAGCCCATCTCGAGCATCGACTTCATCCCCTACGCCTACACAACTCCAATCATCGCCCGCACCTTCTTAGCGGGAGAGGAACAGGTTTTTTAATGCTTAATGCATAATGCACAATGCACAATTCATAATAAAAGCGCCTTCAAGGCGCTTTTATTTTTTATTTTGAATAGGCAGTTCAGCTGTGGACTATAAACTACTTACTCTCCCAGCAAGATGTTGTAGATGCAGGTGATGTCGGTAGTTGTCACCACGCCATCGCCGTCAACGTCGCAGGTGTTGAGGTAGGTCTCGTCACCATTGAGCAGATAGTTGTAGATGCAGGTGATGTCGGTAGTTGTCACCACACCGTCGCCGTCCACGTCGCCATAGACAAGACTGTTGAGCGGAGTCTTGAAACCTATCTCATATAGTTTGGAGAAGTCGTTGAAGATTACAACCTTATATATGACGCTTGGATCAAGTTCGTCAGATGCCAGCACCTCTATAGTGTTAGTGGTGGTGTTCTGCTTGGTTTGAACAGCAGTTTCGTTAGGTATGACAGTGCCGTCATCGCTAAGGGTGCACTCATAGATATACATCTTCAACGGAAAGGTCGAGTTGCTGCGATTCACGGCCAGCTGCTTCACCTGTGAGCAGTTGGTCACGAAGAACGTTTGGCAATCCTCGCTCCAGTCAGCAAACTGTCCCTCGCCAGCGAAGTAGCTTGCGCTGCCCACGAACACGTCGGTTGCAGTCCATGTCGCGGAACCAGTTCTCACAGTGCCCGCATTGGTGAACCAGTTCTGTGTGGCGTCGGCTTTTATCACGCCATAGTTAGAAACGGTGAGCCAACCACATTCCTCGCTCTCACGCTCGGTGTATTTGTAGAGATTGCGGATGTCGCTGGTGTTCCACCCTGCCTCGTCGATAGTCTCATATTTGGAGATGTCGAGATATGGGTCGCTGGCAGTGTTGCCCTCGTTGGCCTTTCCTGTGAGCTCTACTGTCACGCTTTCGGCACCATTGCTGCTAAATATCAGTGAGCCCGAGAAGCGGCCCTCGACCGATGGGTGGAAGGTGACAGCAACCTCAACTGGAGTGTCGAGATTGACGCTGCTCTGAGGAATAGTTGTTGGCGAAACGATGAACGCACCGTTATTGTCGTTAAGAGTGAGCGTCACGTCGCTAGTGAGATATACGCCAGTGAGGCTGACAGTCTTAGTGATGGGTCGCTTGAGAGATGTGGTGTAGTCGAGCGATGTGGGCTCAACAATAAGGGTGGGCACATGAGGCCGCGCCACTCCAGTGATGGGCACAACAACCGTCTCCACATTCTCGTCGGCACACGAGAGGGTGAGAGTTGCGCTAGTCGAGCCAGCCTCTGTGGGAGTGTAAGTGACAACCACGTCAACTCCACTAGCAGCCTCTTCAGCAGTGATGGTGGTGTGACTCACGCTGTAGGCATTATCGCCACTGAACGCAATGTTGATGTTACTCTCAATGTTGTGAGCCTTTATTCTTACCTCTTGGGTGTAGGTCTCGCCGGCAAAGCCTTGGAAGTCAACTGCCGAAGGGGTGGCTCTTATTATGCCAATCGAAGGCTGGACACCGATAATCATTATCTGATTCAGGTTGAAGTTGGCGCCAGTATCATCGACAAAGGCATTCAAGGCACACCAGGCGTTGCCCTCGCCACTCCAACCGAAATTCACGTGATACTTATTGGTTCCAGAGTCATAACCATCGACGTTGAAGGCGTGGCCACCGGCATTGCCAGCAGTGCCCAAGTAAACTATTGGACGACCTTCTATTATCTCCTCTTGAATGAGAGCCGCCCAACTAGCGTCATTGAAGTTTTCCTTTTGAACCATGCGAGTGGTCGCCTCATCATAGCCGAAGCCAATGAACATGTCGGCAATAATCTGAGCGTCGGCGGTGTAGATGCCACTGCCTCCAGCATCGGGAGTGCCATATTTCATGTGCTCGGCCTGGCCCACATAGCGCATCAGGGTGGCAACAGCATTGGCTTGAGCGGTAGTGTAACCAGTGGCGTGAGAGCTGGTGTAGTCGTCAATCATGTTGTCCCAGTCAAAGGTGACAGCGGGCAGAGCAGGATAGGTATAGTTCACGCTAGTCCATGTGCCTATTTCAAGCACTCCATCGTAGGCAGGAACTGGTCCCACTTGCGTGAGGGGATACTTCCAGTAGTAAAGTACCATCGATGCCGAGGTGGCAGGGCAACCTGTGTAGCACATATAGTTTGTGCCATTGTAGTTAAATTTGCATTGGTTCCAGTAAGGAGCCTCTTGATCCCAAAGGGCAGTAAGCAGTGGGCCAATGGTTGTGGCATTGATTTTTGGCGACTTGTAGGTCGTGGACCTTTCAACCTTTGCCTCGGGGTGAGCAAGCAGCCAGTCGAGCTGCACCTTGTAACCGTCGAGCCATGCCTGCATGTTGGTGGGTATGCGGTCAGGGTTTAGAGGCTTGTCACCATAGGCGAGGATTTCCTCGGCGCGGTCGTCGCCCGACACGATGACATAGGATGTCTCGGTGTTGAAGATGTAATACACAGGAGCCTTAACAGTCTCGCCAATCTCGGTCTTGACAAGTTTGGCATCGACAGTTCCAGGAGTCATGTACTTGCCGGCATACACTTTTTGAGCAAGATATTGCTCGGCCTTGGTCTTGGCTGTTGATACATCAACAGGCGCTGCCGTCAGCTGCAACGCAACCGCCATGACAGTAAGTAGTGATAATAGCTTTTTCATTGATGTTTTATTATATAGTATAGTTTGTTATTAAGTTAATTGTAATGTGTGAGTGTGTCAAAACTCAGATTTAAAATAAACAACTGAATTATCTGATGTTTCTGATTTCTCTATATCCTGACTGACAATGTTTTAAAAAATTGCAAATAATCAGATTAATCAGAAAAATGCGGTTAAGCGAGTCAAAGCATGAGCTTGCTCAATGTCTTGCGAGCGTGTGCGTCAGCGGCAAACTAGCGTCAGCGGCAAACTATGAACTATGAACTGTGAACTATGAACTATGAACTGCCTTTATTCTCCTAACAATATGTTGTAGATGCAAGTGATGTCAACGCTCGTGATGCTGCCATCGCCATTGACGTCACAAGTATCGAAATAGGTAGTGTCGCCATTTAGCAAGTAGTTGTAGATGCATGTGACATCCACACTTGTCACTACCCCGTCGCCGTCAACGTCGCCATAGACCTGCGAACCAGCAGCAAGGGTGGTGACACTGATAACGTTAGACCAACTTGTCTCCTTAGCACCAAACACTGCCTTCACATCATAGAAATAAGTGGTGCTTGCGTCAAGGTCAAGAACCTTATAGCTGTTAGCTGTGATGCCAGTGAATGTAACACCATCATAATCGATTGACTTAGCAGCGCCTGCATGCTCGCCATCGATGACGTGGATGCTGGTGAGTATCACACGTTTGCCACCGGCTGTTGTCTCAAACTTGATCTTCTGGCCAGCACCAGGATTGCAGTCAAGCACTACAGTGTAGGTTGCCTCAGTGTTATCGGGCAAAGTAACTGTCTCACTTGCGTTACCGCAAGAAATCTTGAAGTTGCAGTTAGTGTCGCTGTTGAAGGCCTTAGCCTTGAAAGTTACAGCAACCTTGTTGTCGGTCAATGTAAGGTCAGGAGAGGTCAAGCTTCCAACCGAAGAACCAGTGCCAAAACGAACACCGCCAATATTCTCATAGAGCTTAGAGCCTGTCCAGCCTGTATTGTCCATAAAGTCGTCGAGACTGTTGTCTATGTCCACAGAGCCTGCCTTGGTGCATTTTGCGAAGCTCTCGGTGAGGATGTCGTAGTTCTTAGGCACTACGCGCAGAGTGTAGCTGTCGGCGCCCTCGCAGGGCATCCAGTTAGCAACGAAGCTGTTAGCAGTAATCTCGGTAGCGGCAGTTGCCACTGACACGGGATAAGTCGCGAGAGGCAGCTTAAAACCTATCTCATAGAGGTAAGAATAGTCATTATAGATGTTGACCATGTAAATCTTGGACGCATCGAGTTCGCTAGAGGTTATTACCTCGGCGGCATTATAAACCGAACTTTGCTTGGTGTCGATAGGAACGCTTCCTGCAGTGACTGTGCCATCGGGATTGAGCGTGCACTCATAGATGCGCATTATCAATGGATAAGTAGAACTGCGGTTGTAGGCATACTGCTTAGCCTGAGTGCAGTTGGTCACATAGAAATACTGGTTGAGACCATTCCAGTCGCAGGCATAGCTGGTCTTGGAACCAAAATAGCTGTCGTCGCCCAAGAACACGTCGGTAGCATTCCATGAAGTGCTGTAAGATTCGGTGATGTTGTTGGTGAACCATCCCTGCATAGAGCTTGCCATCATCACGCCATAGTTGGAGACGGTGAGCCAAGCACAGTCTTGGTCCTCATACTCGGTGTACCTATACAAGTTCGGAATGTCGCTCACATTCCAGCCTGCCGCGTCAATGGTCTCATATTTCGCAATGTCGAGATATGGATCATTGGCAGTGCCGCCATCAACAACTTTTCCCATGAGCTCAACGGTCTTGCTCTCGGCACCCTCGCTGGTGATTGTGACTGATGCGTTATAATCGCCTACCGCAGCAGAGTTGAATGTCACAGTCAGCGCCAGCGGTGTGTTGACATTGGTGCTGCTTTGAGGAATTGCCGTTGGCGAAACGGTGAAAACGCCATTCTCGTCGTTGAGCGTAACAGCCACGTCATTGGTCAAGAACGCGCCAGTGAGTGTGATGATCTTAGTCACTGGCGACGACTTAGTGGTAGTGAAGTTGAGTGTCGCGGGATCTACAAGCAGTGTGGGCACGCGGGGCATTGCCGCTCCAGTGATGGGCACGGCAACGGGTGCCACGTCCTCGTCGGGGCAGTTCAGTGTGAGCAGTGCCTCGCTGTTACCTGCCTCAGCAGGAGCATAGGTGACAACCAAGTCAAAACCATTTGCAGCCTGCTCAGCAGTGATGGTGGTGGCGTTAATGCTGTAAAGATCAGAACCAGTAAAGTCAACGGTGATGTCGCTTGCGATGTTAACCGCGTCAACTCTCACAACCTCAGTATAGGTCTCCCCGGCAAACCCATTGAAGCTCACCTGCTCAGGATTGGCAATGATTCTGCCTATTGGAGGCTGGATGCCAAGCACCATGCGCTGATTGTCGCTGAAGGTGTAGGTTCTTGCCGAAAATGCGTTCATGGCATACCAACTGTTACCCTCGCCACTCCAGCCAAAGTTCACATGATATTTGTTGAGACTTGGGGCATAGCCGTCAACATTGAAGGCATGGCCTCCTGCTCCGCCAACGTCAACACCACAGTACACCACGGGGCGATGATGGATAATCTCCTCTTGCACCATCTGCGCCCATTGGTCTTCGCTATAATCGCTCTTTCTCACAAAACGGCATATTGACGCGTCATAGCCGAAACTAATGTACATATCGGCAATACCTTGGGTGTCGCTGGTGAAAATTCCGCTACCCTCAGTGCCATACATCATGTGCTCCTTTTGGCCCACATAGCGCATCAGCGTGGCAACAGCAGCAGCTTGCTCTGGGGTGTAGTCGCCAGTGTAGTCGTCAATCATGTTGTCCCAGTCGAAGGTGACAGCGGGCAGGGCAGGATAGGTGTAGGTTACGCTATTATATTCTCCCAGATCAAGAGTAGTAGTATAAGAAGGGATAGGACCCACCTGATGGGTGGGGTATTTCCAGTGATACAGAATCATCGATGCCGAAGTGGCAGGGCAACCAGTATAGCACTCATAGGTTGTGCCATTGTAGGTGAAATGACACTGGTCATTAAAGGGAGCAGCCTGATACCAGATGGCAGTCAGCAGTGGCCCTATGGGGAGGTTGCCCTTAAGCTTCGGCGACTTGATGGCCGTGGGTTTGTCAACCTTCACATCAGGATGAGTGAGCAGCCAGTCGAGCTGCTGCTTGTAGTTGTCGAGCCACGACTGCATGTTAGCTGGTATGCGGTCAAGGTTAAGTGGTTTGTCGCCAATGGCGAGGATTTCCTCGGCACGGTCGTCACCCGAGACAATCACAAACGTGGTGGCCGTGTTGAAGATGTAATACACAGGAGTCTGAGCCTTCTCGCCCATCTCGGTCTTGATGAGCTTGGCATCGGCAGCTCCAGGCGCCATGAATTTGCCTGCATATACCTTGTTCATAAGATAGTGCTGAGCCTTAATTCTCGCCGTTGTCACATCAACGGGCGCCGCCATCAGTTGCACCGCAACCATAATGACGGTGAGTAGAGATAAAAGTTTTTTCATCGAAATAAAGTGTAATGTTATATGTAAAATAGTTGTTTTATCAAGTGTTTCTCTAAATCGAAACTCGGTTTTTCAACCGCAAAGTTAACCATTTTCTCTGAATAAAACCACTATTTACACTAATTCGCTGTAATTGCCCCTAGCTGGGAAATAATTTTCAAACGAATAAGAACGATTAAAAACAAATTCATTAAATACTGAGTTTTGCCGCGCAAGCGCGGAAATTATAGAGCCTGCGGCTCTAAAATTTATTTTGCTTAGTCGCCTGCGGCGAGAAATCTTACAAATCTATAACAAATCATAAGATTTTAGAGCACAAAAAAGCGCCCCAGAGGGCGCTTAATTGTGAATTATGCAATGTGCATTCTACATTAAACATTATTTTTTTGCTCCAAGGAGGATGTTGTAGATGCATGTGATGTCGGTAGTTGTAACTACGCCATCGCCGTCAACATCGCAGGTGCTGAGGTAGGTCTCGTCACCATTGAGGAGATAGTTGTAGACGCATGTGATGTCGGTAGTTGTAACTACACCGTCGCCGTCAACGTCGCCATAGACACCAGCACCGCCGCCAAGTGTGGTAACCATAATCTGATTAGACCACTTGGTTTGCTTAGCGCCAAAGACAGCCTTCACGTCATAGATATAGGCAGTAGAAGGCAGCAGGTCGAGCACCTTGAAGCTATTGGTAGTGATGCCTGTGAAGGTGGCACCGTCCTCATCGATTGCGTTGAGGGTAGTGTTGCTGTGGTCGCCATCCTGGACGTGGATTCTAGTAATAACCACACGCTTGCCCTTAACCACATTCTCGAAGGTGATGGTCTGGTCGGCAGCGATGTCGCAGTCGAGAACAACGGTAAAGTTTGCCTCATTGTTGTCGGCGAGAGTCACTGTCTGGCTTGAGTTGCCGCAAGAAACCTTGAGCTCGCAGTCGGTGTCGTTGTTGAACGCCTTAGCTTTGAACTTAACGGTTACCTTGCCCTCGCTTGTGAGGAGGTTGAGTCCAGGCGAAGTTAAAGTGCCAGTTGTAGAGGCAGTGCCCAAACGCATGCCACCAATAGCCTCATAAACCCTGTAGCCAGTCCAGCCTGTATTGTCCATAAAGTTGTCGAGATTGTTACCGATATCCTGAGCGCCAGCCTTGGTGCACTTAGCGAATGTCTCTGTGAGGATGTCGTAGTTCTTAGGCGCTACTCGCAGGATGTAGCTGTCGGCGCCCTCGCACAGATTCCAGTTGGCGACGAAGCTATTGGCAGTGATCTCGGTTGCGTCGGTAGCAACAGGAGTCTCATAAGTGGTGAGTGGAGTCCTGAAGCCAATCTCCAAGAGGTCGGGATAAGAACCTCCACCAGTGAGCTTAACCATATAAATCTCGCCCTCGTCAAGATTGGCCGAAGTGATAACGCCGTTGCTGCCCGATTGAGTGTCGACAGCAGTAGTTGCTGGAGTTACACTTCCGTTGGCATTGAGCGTGCACTTGTAGATTGCCAATGTTGCCGAAGAGCTGCTGTAACCGCCACCCTTAACATAAGCCTTGACTTGTGTGCAGTTGGTCACATAGAATGACTGATAGTTGCTTCCATAAACCGAATAAGCCTGGTTGCTGCCAAAGTAAGCGTTCTGGCCTGGGAAGATATCATTAGCGTCCCAAGAATTGGAGTACTCGGTGAGCGAATTGCTGGCAAACCAGTTTTGGTTGGCATCGGCCTTAGCTGCACCATAGTTAGAAAGGGTGAGCCAAGCGCAGTCTTGCTCCTCATACTCTGTGTACTTGTAGATTGTGTTCATGCCAGTGACATTGGCGCCAGCCTCGTCGATAGTCTCATAATTAGCGATATTGAGGAATGGGTCGATAGCAGTGCCACCATCACGAGCGATACCGGTGAGGTTGACAGTCTTGCTCTCGGCGCCCTCGCTGGCAAATGTGATTGAGCCATTGAATGTGCCCTCAACCGACGAGCTGAATGAAACAGCAACAGTAACAGGGGTGTTGACATCGGTGCTGGTTTGAGGAATTGCTGTGGGTGTAACGGTGAATACACCATGAGTGTCATTGAGTGTGACAGTAACGTCATTGGTCAAGAACGCTCCGGTGAGCTCGATGGTCTTGGTCACTGTTCTGTCAAGTGTAGCGCTGAAGTCAAGGTTCTCGGCAGTAACAAGGAGTGTAGGAACTCGTGGAGCAGCTACACCAGTGATGGGAACAACAACGTCCTCAACTTCCTCGTCGGCACACGAGAGAGTGATACTTGCTGAGGTGTTGCCTGCCTCAGTGGGAGCATAGGTAACCTCCACGTTAACACCAGCAGCTGCCTCGGCAGCAGTGAGAGAAGTGTGGCTGATGCTGTAAACATTGTCACCAGTCAGGGTGATATTAATATCGTTCTCAAGGTTGCGGGCCTGAACTTTCACAATCTGAGTGTAGGTCTCACCTGCAAAGCCATCGAAGTTAACCTCCGAAGGATTGGCCTTAATCATGCCCATAGGAGGCTGAATACCGATAACCATCTGCTGGTCGCTGTTGAAGGTGTAGCCACCACCATCGGAGAAGGCATTCATGACACACCAATTGTTGCCGTCGCCACTCCAACCGAAGTTGATGTGATACTTGTTGGTATTGGAGTTATAACCATCAACGTTGAAGGCGTGACCGCCAGCGCCTGGGTCAACAGCCATATAGACTACAGGACGTCCCTCGGCCATCTCTTCTTGCAACATCTGTGCCCAAGCAGTCTCGCTGTAACTTGACTTGAGAACCAGCTGAGTAGTTGACTCATCATAGCCAAACTCAATAAACATATCGGCAACGTTCTGCGCATCGCTAGTGTAGATGCCACTACCGCCAGCTGAAGCGGTGCCATACATCATGTGCTCGGCATGGCCCACATAGCGCATGAGTGTAGCTACTGCTGCACCCTCTTCGGCAGTGTAGGGCTCGTTTTGTGTGGCGCCATTCTCATCATACCAAGTTCCATATTTGTCTTTCATGTTGTCCCAATCAAAGGTTACTTGGGGCAGAGTGGGATAATTGAAACTCACATCATTCCAGTAGCCAAGCGAAAGTGTGCCTGTAAAACCTTGCAGTGGGCCAACAGGCTCAACTGGGTATTTCCAATAGTAGAGCACCATCGAAGCCGATGTAGCAGGGCAACCAGTGTAGCATGTGTAGTTAGTGCCACTGTATGTGAAATGACACAGGTCGTTGTAGGGTGCCAACTGATCCCAGAGAGCGGTCAGCAGCGGGCCAATTACTGTGTTGACAAGTCCGCCGGACCTGAAAGTGGTGGGTTTGCTTACTTTCGCTTCGGGGTGAGTGAGGAGCCAGTCAAGCTGCTCCTTGTAGGTATTAAGCCATGCCTCCATGTTCTTGGGTATGCGCTCAAGCAATAGAGGTTTGTCACCATAGGCGAGGATTTCCTCGGCACGGTCGTCACCCGAAACAATCACGAAGGTTGTAGCAGTGTTGAAGATGTAGTACACTGGAGCAGCGGCTTTGTCGCCCATCTCGGTCTTGATAAGTTTGGCCTCGGTAGCTCCAGGAGCCATGATTTTGCCGGTATACACCTTGTTGGCAAGGTATTGCTCGGCCTTAGATTTTGCCGTTGACACGTCAACTGGCGCTGCCATCAGTTGCAAAGCAAACATAACGACAGTGAGTACTGATAAAAGCTTTTTCATTAATAGGTGTTTTTTAAAAAATGGATATAGTTGTTTTATAATAATTTATGCTAAATCTCAAAAAGCAGCCAAAGTTACCTATAATTATGCTATTATGCAAAAGTAATGAATATTTTTTAGTAGTTTTTTAGTAGTTTTCAGATATAGCATGAATATATACTAAAGCAAGAGCCGCTCCATGATGATGGAACGGCTCTTGAGATTGTATTGAATAATTGTATTATTGAGCGCCTAAGAGGACGTTGTAAACTACAGTTACATCGGTAGTAGTGATTACACCGTCGCCATCCTGATCGCCGTTAACCAAGTACTCAGTGTCGCCAGTGAGCAGGAAGTTGTAGAGTACAGTGACATCGACACTTGAAACAACACCATCGCCGTTAACGTCGCCAACTACAGGCTCACCAACAGTAAGAACTGTGAGAGTCATGTCATTTGAGTTAATGCGGAAGGTGTACTCACCACCTTGCTCAATGCGGAAGTTAGCGCCGTCAACCATAGCAAGTGGCTGGTTGAGCAGGTCGCCGTTGATCAAGAAGTAACCAACACCATTGTCATCTTGGCCACCATACCAAGTCCAGCCATCCTCTGCAGGAGTGATAACCTTGAACTCAGCGCCAGCCTCGAGAGTGCCTTGAGTCTCATAAACGCCTTCGGTGGCTGTAGAGGTAAATACCAATCGACCGCCATCCTCGGCTTGATTCCAGTCATTGAATGTACCTACCACGTAGAATTCCATTGGCTCAACGTCTTCATCCTCAATGAACAGGTTTTCGGGCCATGGCTTGATGCAGATTGGAATTTGGTTAGACCAGTCGCTCTCCTGACCGTCGTAATAAACGGAGCGAACATCGTAAACATAGTAGCCGTAGTCCATGATCTGGATAGACATATCAATTTGCTGATTGCCTGCTGCATTTGTATAATAACCAAAGTGGAAGCTGGTGCTGTCGCTAGGAATATTATGAACGAAAACGGTGTCGCCACTCCATGCGGGCTGTATATACCTAGGAGAAGCAACATTCTGTGGCTCGCTGTAATCGCCATAATAAACCTTCATGTCGGTTATCGCAATGCGATGGTCGCCGCCATCTTCATAATTGCCCATGTTCTGGAACAAATAGATGGTGTGGAAAATCGAATAATAATTGGGAAATTCCCTATCCATTACAAAGGTGTACCACTTCTCGGGACCAGATACTACTATTGTCGAATCCATAGTGCCGCCGTTTACTCTGAGCAGGCAATCGGTAGCATCGCCATAGGGTTTTGCCTTAACCTTAAGAGTGAATTTCTTAACGTAACGATAGATAACAACATCGTCTTCCATTGGCGATTGAAGCATACCATTAACATCAATCACAACTCCGCCGTCGGTTCCGCTTATGTTGCGGCCGTACCAGCCGTCGTGATCAGTCTTGCCATCGATGTGAGCATAATCCTCATATACGTCACCCTCGCTGCAATTTGGGAATTTCTCGCGGTAAACCAAGCCTTCTTGAGTGTCGGTTGGGTAAACTCGTATTGAGTAGCTCTTGGCTCCTGGGCATGGACTCCAATGGCAAGCAAAGCCTTCGCAGAGAATGGCATCTGACTCAGGATTATCAGGATAAACTGGATGAGTAGTGATATCTGTTACGTCATAAGCCTCGGGAGTAGTGATCTCACCTACTTCACCTGGAGTCTTGAAAGCTATCTCATAGAGATAAGCGTAGGCGTTAGCAACCTCTACCATGTAAATCTTCTCAGGATCGAGAGTACTTGAAGCAAGTATTTCGACGCCAATTTCAGAGTTCTGAACTGTCTCAACAGGATTAGCATCAGGAGTGATAGAGCCGTCGGCATTACGTGTGCACTCATAGATGTTCATCTTTGTGAGATAGTAAGAAGAGTTACTGCGGTGATAGGCATAGAGCTTAACCTGTGTGCAGTAAGTCACATAGTAGGTCTGTTTCTTAGTGGGCTGCTTGTACTTTGCCGAATAAGCAGTGTTGCTGCCAAAGTAGGCGGCAGGGCCTTGGAAGATGTCGGTAGCTGTCCATGGACCAGTGTAGTTGCTGGTGTTGTCGGCATCGGTAATTTCATTGGTAAACCAGTTTTGAGTAGCGTCGGTCTGCATCACGCCATAGCAAGAGAGAGTCAGCCAATAATTTCCATTGACTTCGTTGTACTTGTAAATAGTCTCCATTCCATCAACAGTAGCTCCAGCCTGATCGATGGTGGCATACTTAATGGGGTTGAGGTAGGCATCGCTAGCGGTGCCTGCAGCCATCATTGGCAGAACAACCGCCATGACAGTCAATAGGGATAATAGTTTTTTCATTAAATGTAAAATTTAAATTGTGGATATAGTTGTTTTATTTTATGCTTAAAAGTTTATTCAATGTCTAAAAAGCCGTCAAAGATACTAATAATTATGTTAATATGCAAGAAAGGGGGATATTTTTTGTTGTTTTTTAGTATTATAGGACTTTAGCAGTAACAAAGCAAGAGCCGCTCCAGGATAGTGGAACGGCTCTTGAGATTTATAGGATAATTGTATTATTGACCGCCTAGGAGGACGTTATACACTACAGTCACATCGGTAGTGGTGATTACACCATCGCCATCTTGATCTCCGTTGACCAAGAACTCAGTGTCGCCAGTGAGCAAGTAGTTGTAGAGTACAGTGACATCGACACTGGAAACAACACCATCACCGTTAACGTCGCCAAGAACAGGAACAACGATGTCGTCCTTGAGAGTGGTAACCTCAATCAGGTTAGACCAGTTGCTCTCCTTATTGCCGAAGAGGGCCTTCACATCATAGATGTAGGTAGTCTCGGGCTCAAGACCGATAACGGTATAGCTAGTGGCTGTGATTCCAGGGAACAGCATCTCGCCAGCAGCCTTAGCAGAGCCTGTTGTGATATCGCCCGAATAAATCTCGATGCCAGTGATAATCACGCGCTTGCGGTTGGCTGTTGTAGCAAATGTAACGTTCTGTCCAGCAGATGCCGAGCAGTCAAGCACTTGGGTGTATTGGGTCTCGGTGTTGTTTGGAATTGTAACTGTCTCGCTATTGCTGCCGCAAGAAATTGTCATATTGCAGTTAGTGTCGTTATTATAAGTCTTAGCCTTATAAACAATGCTAACCTTGCCATTGCTGCCTGTAAGGTCGAGAGCAGGGCTGATGAGAGTCCCCTTTGCATTACTAGAACCTAAACGGATGCCACCTACAGCAGTATAAACAGTTGAACCAGTCCAACCGGCATTGTCCATGTAGTTGTTGAGCGAGTTGCCAACGTCATTAGAGCCATTAGTAGTGCAGTTGCTGAATCCCTCAGTGAGGAGCAGAGTGTAGGCAGGAGCCTCAGGCTTAGGCATCACGCGCAGGGTGTAGCTTGTGGCGCCATCGCAGGCATTCCAGTTGGCAGTAAATTCATTAACACCAATCTCGGTAGCCTCGGTGGCTACTGGAGTCTCAATGCCCTCAATAGGAGTTTGGAAAGCAATCTCATAAATGCGAGAGTAGTCATTGTAGATTCTCACCTTGTAAATCTTGCTTGGATCCAAGGTTACTGAAGAGAGTATTTCGTCTTGATTAGTGGTTTGAGTCTCTTTATAATCAACAGTAGAGATGCCAGCAGATAGAGTTCCGTCGGCATTCAATGTGCACTCATAAATCTCCATCTTCAATGGATAAACATTGCCACTGTTATAAGAAGACTGGATGTTGTAAGAGAGTTGCTTAACCTGAGTACAGTTAGTTACATAGAAGTTCTGGTATGCCTCGTTCCAGTTGCAATAATAAGCTGTTCCTGTGAAGTAGCTGCTACTTCCCTGGAAGATACCATTGGCGGTCCAAGAGCCTTCGGCGTTCTTCTCGTTGCCTTCATAGTCGAGCCAGTTCTGGTTGATATCGGCTTGCTCAGCACCATAGTAGGAAACGGTGAGCCAAGCGCAGGCATCGCCAGGATACTCAGTGTACTTGTAGATTGAACTCATGCCGCTAACTGTAGCGCCAGCCTCATCAATAGTCTCATACTTGGCGATGTTGAGATATGGATCGCTTGCAGTGCCGCCGTCGTTGGCCTTAGCTGTGAGCTGAACGGTCTTGGTATCGGCGCCATTGCTGGCGATTGTAAGCGAGCCATTGAAGTTGCCCTCGTTGGCCGAACTGAATGTCACTGTAACTGGAACACCATTGGCTGCGTTGGCAGCGGTGATAGTGGTTGGCGAAACACTGAACACACCGTTGTTGTCGTTCAAAGTCACTGTAATATTGTTAGTCAGGAACAAACCAGTAACATTGATGGTCTTGCTGACAGTTGACGACAAGTTTGCGTTGAAATTGAGCGAAGTGGGGTCAACGTTGATGGTTGGAACCTTGGCTTGGGCTGAACCTGTAACGTTCACTGTCACGCTCTCGGCATTGGTGCTGGCGAGAGTGATATAAGCGTTGGCGTTGCCAACTTCGGTGGGCTTGTAGGTTACTGTCACCTGCACGCCATTGGCTGCATTGGCAGCGGTGATGGTGGTAGGAGAAACAGTGAAGTAGTTTGAACCTTGTTTATTGACGGTAATGTTGCCCTCGAGGTTATAGCCTGTAACTGTGAAGGTCTGAGTGTAGGTATCACCAACAAAGCCCTCAAATGCGAGGCTGGTAGGATTAACAACGATATTTGGGCCTAAAGCGCCAGCGGGAGGCTCAATGCCGATAATCATAGCCTCGCCATAATTGAAGGTGTAAGAACCCGACTGACCAGTAGCACCAACGGCAGTAGTGAAGTTGTGCAGAGTGCAGTAGCCATTGCATTGGCCACTCCAACCCCAGTTCACATAATACTTACCACTGCTATCGCAGCCAAACACATTGAAAGCATGACCTGCAGGCTGGTAACTGCTGCAGTCATAAGCGAGATATTCAATGGGGCGTCCTGCCTGCAACTCGGCCATCATCCATTCGTTCCATTGAGCGTCGGTGTATTGCGCGGGACCATTGGTGTAACTCCATCCCGACGAAACCAGTTCGTTAAGGGTAAGCAACTGTGCATCGGTATAACCCATAGTGTGGCAAGCCTCAAGAATCTCTGGGTCGTTGGCACCACTGGCATCAGTGCCATACTCCATGGTACAAGCCTGGCCCACATAACGCATCAGCCAAGCAACAGCATCGGCTTGTGCCGAAGTATAGGAGGCTGAATGAGTGCTGCTATTATCATCATACCAAGTGCCGTAATGGTCAACGATGTTGCCCCAATCGGCTGCTCTTTCAGGCAGAGCATCGGCAGCGAGACCGTAGTAGCTTTGTGGAATAGCGGCAATGGCGGGATAGGTGGTAGGCCATTTCCACTTATAGAAACACATAGCCAACGAAGTGGCAGGGCAGCCAGTTACGGCATGTGTGTTGCCACTGGTTGGGGTGTGGTTGTAGTAAGGAGCGCTCTGGTCCCATGTAGCGGTTACCAGCGGAGCAATAGCTGTTGCACGTGGTGAGTAGTTGTTAGGGATCATCGTTCCAGCCTTGAGACCGTCAATCTGATATTTGTACTTGTTGAGCAGCCATTTCATTGCGGGAGGAATCTTGTCCAAATCGAGGTTTCCACCTACACCATACATCAGGATTTCTGGTGCCAGGTCATCACCAGCAACAACGACATAGGATTTGTCGGTGGTGAAGATGTAGTAGTCTACCGCTTCAGGATTGGCTACCGAGGCCTCGGCCTTGACGAGCTTTAGATTGCTGGTGGTTTCAGCTTTCATGTGGCCAGCAGCCACTTGTCTTGACAAGAATGATCTTGCCACATTTTGCGCGACAGTCAAGTCAATGTCGGCTGCCTGCATCTGTGCCGCCATGCACAGCAAGAGTGCCAATGACGACAACTTTAATAGGTTAAAAAATTTCATTCAATACAAAGTTTGAATAAATCAGGCTGCACCTCGGCAATGCTCATGAAAGCATGGCACTACTCTCGGCTTGCACTGATTTTAGTTAATAATATAGTTGTTTTATAATTAGTTTTTGCTTGGTTTATGTTTATAAAAACCGCCAAAGATATATATAATATTTCATATAACCAACTTTTTCTTATCACTTTCAATAGTCATCTATATTTTCTCAACAAAAAAACCGCCCCTAAGGACGGTTTTTTATTTTAGTATTTTCTAGAAGCTATAGACTAACTAGGACTTATCACTTAACCACAACTTTTTTATTGCCTACGACGTAGATGCCTGCTGGGAGGTTTTGTGTTGCCTCGCCGGCCTTAACGTTGCGGCGGATGAGCTGACCTTGAGCGTTGTAAACGTTCACAATCTCATTGTAGCTATCCATGCCGATGGTGTTAACAGCAGTTGGCGTTCCAGGCATGCGCAGCGCGTAACCAATGTAGTTCTGGAAGTCATAGTCATAGTCTAGTGGAGCAATGCCGGCTTCATTGTGCCAAGGCTCCTTGAGGTTGATAGCGCAGCGTACGGTGTAGCGCTGTCCGTTCACCATAGTGTTGGTGTTAGCACCCCAAGTGTAGTCAATAGTCATACTCTGACCTTGTGCACTACCATTAGCACCTTGATAAGCGCGGAGAGCGCCTTCGGCAGCGTTCCACCAACCAGTCACGTCAACAACCTGGTTGCTTACTAATGTGAATGACTCAGCGAGGTTGATAGGCTCAATGTAGTTCACATAATCAGGGCTTATTGGATCTTTGCCCTCAGGTTGCACAGTAACGGTGAGTACTGGGTTAAGCTCGATGCCACTGAGTGTGCCCTTGAGTGTTCCGCCCTTGATGAGAACACTCTCAGCAAACACATCAAACACGTCATTATCGGGTGCTGCAATGCGAATCCAGTTGCCCTCGCCGTCGGTGAGGAAGGCGTAGTTCTCAACATCGGCAACGTCAACCATTATTAGGTCGTTGCTAACGGTGTATTCCTGATTGTTCACGCCATTCTCAAGGATGTAGGCGAGAGTAGTCTCTTCCTCCACAACGATTGGAGTCTGGAAGCCTACTGCCAAGAGGTCGGGATAAGAGCCGCCACCAGTCAAGACAACCTTATAAATCTTAGAAGCGTCAAGAGTTGCCGAAGTTATCACAGCCAAGCCACTTGCGCCGCCTTGCTGCGAGTCAAATGGAGTAGATGCAGCTACAGGTTGTCCATTAACGCCTACTGTGCACTCATAGACTGCCAAAGTTGCTTTACTGCTGCTACCATCCTTAACCAAGGCCTTAGCCTGGGTGCAGTTGGTCACATAGAAGGTTTGGCTTCCACTACCATAAATACCGTATGCTTGGTTGGTGCCAAAGAATGCATCATCAATTGGGAATATATCGGTAGCGGTCCAAGAGTTGTTGTACTGATTCAGCGATGAGGTTTCGAGCCAGTTTTGGTTGGCATCAGTCTGCTTGGCACCGTATGTGGAGATTGTGAGCCAGCCGCAGTTGTCGGCCGCATACTCGGCGTAGTTGTAAATTGATGTCATGTAATTTACTGATGCACCTGCATCATCAATAGTGGCATACTTGGCGATGTTGAGATAAGCGTCGCTTGCAGTGCCACCATCGTTGCAACGGCCAGTGAGGTTCACTGTGGTTGTGAGAGTGCCACTTGTGAGGGTGATAGTGCCTTGGCAACTTGCCTCCTCGTCGCTCTCGAAGGTTACGGTGAGCTGTGTGCCAGCCTCTGCATCGGCCTTGCTGATAGTGGTAGCCGAAACAGTGAATACGTTGTCAGGATCGTTCAAAGCCACAGTCACGTCGCCTGGGAGCATCTTGCCGCGCACGCTGATAGTGGCGGTGCCAGTCTCGCCAGGAGCAGAAGTGATTGTCACGTTGCTTGGGTCAGCAACAATCATAGGCTGGTTGAGCTCGGTCTTGAAGCCAATCTCCAAGAGGTCGGGATAAGAGCCGCCACCAGTAAGTTGCACCTTATAAATCTTTGTTGGATCAAGTCCGGCCGAAGTTATCACACCATTGTTGCTTTGCTTAGTATCGGTTGCTGTATTTGATGGTGTGATAGAGCCATCACCATTGAGTGTGCACTCATAGATTGTCAGTTTAGCATTTGAGCTAGAAGAGCTGCCACCCTTAACGTAAGCCTTTGCTTGTACGCAGTTGGTAACGTAGAAGGTTTGGCTTCCATTTCCATAAATAGAATAAGAATTGTTGCTGCCGAAGTAAGCATCATCACCTTGGAAGACATCGGTCGCACTCCAAGTGTTGGTATATTGTGACAAATCTGAGGTCTCATACCAATTCTGGGTATCATCGGCTCTAAATGCACCATAGTTGCAAACGGTGAGCCAAGCTGCATCGCCATCCTCGGTGTACTTGTAAATTGTCGACATGCCGCTCACTGTAGCGCCAGCCTCATCGATAGTGGCATACTTAGCGATGTTGAGATATGGATCGGCAGCAGTGCCACCGTCATTAGCCTGAGCATTGAGGGCAACGGTCTTAGTCTCGCCACCTGGGGTGGTGAATGCTACAGAGCCGCTATATGTTGCCTCCTCATCGCCCGAAGTGAAGGTCACAGTCACTTGAACTGGAGTGTTCTCACTGATGCTATTCTTAGGAATAGTGGTTGGCGAAACGCTGAACACGCCGTTCTGGTCATTGAGTGTTACAGTCACATCGCCAGTAAGGAAGAGACCTGTAACGTCGATAGTCTTACTAATTGTTGATGACAGAGCAGCTTTAAAGTCTAATGTCTCGGGATTAACGATAACAGTTGGAACTCGTGGAGCAGCCACACCAGTAACGGGCACAGTCACAGCCTCGGCACCATTGCTGGTGAGAGTGAGAGTGGCATTGGTGTTACCAGCCGCTGTTGGAGCATAAGTCACTGTCACGTCAACGCCATTGTTAGCATCATCGGCACTGATGGTGGTTGGAGTCACGCTGTAAACGTTAGCGCCACTCTTGGCGATGCTGATGTTGCCGGTGAGGTTGTAACCCTTCACGTTGATGGTCTGGGTATAGGTCTCGCCAACATAGCCCTCAAAGTTCACCTCATCAGGAGTAGCCTTGATGACTGGACCTTGGTTATTGAGAATATACTCGATGCCTGCCAGAGCATTGATAATACCATGACCACGCTGCTTAGCAGGGCTGGTTGGGTTGGTGAATTGTGTTGCTGTATTAGCAATCACGTCCTTCACACGATCCACATCAAGAGTTGGGTCGGCCTGCAGATACAGAACCACCACACCTGCGGCAGTAGGAGTAGCCATTGATGTTCCGCTCATCTGACCCCACTTGTAGGTGGTGCCGTTATAAGTGGTTGTCCAAGTAGAAGATTGACCAGAGTCATATCCGTTAACCGATGATATGTTGTAGTGGCCAGGGGCGGTGATGAATGGCTGGTCAATGCCATTGCAGTCAGTACCATAGCTCGAGAAGTAGGCTATGTCGCCAGTAGCGTATGAGCCGTTGCTGGTGTTACGTGTACACATGGCGCCTACACCAATCACCTTAGTTGCGCACATGTCGTCGCACATCGAGTTCTCGTAGGTACCAGGGGTAAGTGTGTATCCGCTCACGCTGCCCGAAGTGCCCAGCTCGCTGTAATAGCAGTCGGTGTAAACATGCACAGTATTTCCTGCACTACCCTTTATGATGTAGTAGGCTGATGAATTGCTGCTTTCGATATACAGGTTATAGCGGCCACTATACTGATCCACGCCACCTGAAACAGAGACATTGTTATATGTACCGCTGGTCATCCAATCGCTCTGATTACTGCCGACAACCACCTTAACTTGCAGCTGGTCGCCAGTACTGTTCCAAATGTCGCAAGAACCACCATAATAGGTGTAACTTACATTGTGACGCACCATCATGTAGTCGGAGCTGCTTGAGAGAGTCTTCACGGCAGCACCAGTGATGTCAGCCTCATTGCCTGCGGCAAGAAGAATCACTGCACCATAGGTCTCGGCCACCTCGGTATAGGCGCGTGAAATAGCGCTGGTACCATCGTGAGGTCCTATGTCGCTACCCAAGCTGATACTGATAACGCAAGGCTTGCCAAGGACGTTCTTGGCATAGTTGGCGATATACTTTGCCGAACTAACGATAGCAGTCTCGGTAAGTTGAGAACCGCAACCGCAGAGGACGAGGTCGGCCTCAGGTGCCATACCAGCATAGTTGCCCACATGTGAGCCAGCAGCGCAACCTGTGGTGTGCGTTCCGTGGCTCTCGCCACTGTCGTCGCATGTGAGGTTGCCAATCTGGCTGGCAGTCGTGTACTGGTAGCCCATCAGCTGCACGCCGTCAATAGTAGCTTTGGTACCGCCGTTGGCGCTTGAAGCGTTAGGCATATACACCGCTTTTACACGAGTGTTGCCGTTGTCATCAAGGAATGCGCGGTGGTTGAACTGGATACCATCATCAATGATACCAAGCACCACACCTTGACCAGTGTAGCCCTGTGGCAGACCATAGTTGGTGCCGTCCCATGCCTTATCGGCATTAACATAGGTCTTAGCGACATCGGTAAAGAGTCGCGCGTTACGGGCGATGCCCACTTGCTTGACGCTCTTGAGTCGCGCCACAGCTTCAATCTTGTCAACAGGAACGCTGGCAGCCACAAACCCTTTGAAAGTGCTGGTCACCTTAACACCCAAAGCCTCGATTTCGGCTGTAGATGCGCCATTAAGGTCAATGAAGCACTCAATATACTCTACTCCATTGATAGCCTTAGGCTGAGCTAGCACGCCCTTCCCGTTGGGAGCCTGTGCCGCGGCATTAGCGCGTTGCTGCAGGAACACCTGCGTCGGTGCGCTTAGCTTGTCCTGTGCCATCATAGCCAAGGACACGCCAAGTGTCATTAGTAATAAGAAGAATTTTCTCATGTAAATAGTTATTAAAGTGAATAATTATGTATTGTTATTTGTTTCGGTACTAAAAGCCTGCAAATTTAGTAAAAAAACTCATATATTATTAATAAAAAAACTCATATATTATTAAAAAGTAGACAAAAAAAGCGTTTCCGCAAAATCGGAAACGCTTTTTTGTCAGACTAATCTGTTGTTACACAAAATCTTACTTCTTAGAGCCGAGCAAGATATTGTAAATCACTGTGATGTCGGTGGTTGTAATAAATCCGTCGCCATCAACGTCACTTGTGGCGATATAGGTCTCATCGCCATTGAGCAGATAGTTGTAGAGGCAAGTGATATCAACGGTGGTAACCTCGCCGTCGCAGTTCACGTCACCAAATATGCCACCTGCAAGGGTGGTAACCATAATCTTGTTAGACCAGTTGCTAGCTTTTGCGCCAAATACAGCCTTCACATCGTAGAAGTAGACAGTGGCTGGGTCGAGGTCAACAACCTTATAGCTGTTGGTGGTAATGCCTGTGAATGTCACACCATCGAGATCAATCGACTTCGAAGCGCCAGCGCGCTCACCATCGATAACGTGGATGCTAGTGATAATAGCACGCTTTCCACCTGCTGTAGTCTCAAAACTGATCTTCTGGTTGGCTGCCGCATTGCAGTCAAGGACTACGGTGTAGATTGCCTCATTGTTGTCGGGCAGTGTAACAGTCTGAGTCGCGCTGCCGCAAGAAACCTTCAGGTTGCAGTCGGTGTCGTTATTAAAGGTCTTTGCCTTGAAAGAGACTGTCACCTTGTTTTCGGTAAGAGTAAGAGCTGGAGAAGTAAGACTTCCTGGATAGGAAGCAGTACCCAAACGTGCGCCGCCTACAGTCTCATAAATCCTAGAGCCTGTCCAGCCAGCGTTGTCCATAAAGTTATCGAGTTGAGAGCTGATGTCCTGAGCGCCTTGCTTGGTGAACTTCGAGAATCCCTCAGTTAGGATGTCATAGTTCTTAGGAACAACGCGCAAAATATAACTATCTGCGCCTACAACAGGATTCCAGTTGGCGGTGAAATAGGTAGGACCAACAAGCGTTGCGTCGGTAGCTACTGGAGACTCAAGACCATTGATTGGAGTCTTGAATGCTATCTCATAAAGCTTAGAGTAGTCATTGAATATGGCAATCTTGTAAATCTTCTCTGGGTCGAGAGCGTTGGAAGCGATAACTTCCTTGCTGGTAGTGGTGTTCTGTATGGTTTGAACAGCAGTACTGCTTGGAGTGATAGTGCCGTCGGCATTGAGAGTGCACTCATAAATAGACATTACCAATGGGTAAGAAGTGTTGCTGCGGTTCTCGGCATATTGCTTAACCTGAGAGCAGTTGGTTACATAGAATGTCATGTAATCCTCGTTCCAGTCGGTATAGTAAGCATTACTTGAGAAGTAGCTTGTACTGCCCACGAACACATCAACAGCTCCCCAGCTCTCGCTGCCGGTCTTCTCTTCACCTGCGCAGGTGAGCCAATTCTGGGTGGCGTCGGCCTTAAGGGCACCATAGTTAGAAACTGTGAGCCAAGCGCACTCGTCATCAACATACTCAGTGTACTTGTAGATAGTGCTCATACCGCTTACTGCTGCTCCAGCATCATCGATAGTCTCATACTTTGCGATGTCGAGATATGGGTCGGCAGCAGTACCCTTGTCGGTAGCCTTTGCGGTAAGTGCCACTGACTTGGTTACGGCACCATTACTGGTGAAAGTGAGCGAACCGGTATATTCGGCCTCAACATCGGATGTGAATGTCACGCTAACCTCCACTGGTGTGTCGATGCCAGTGCTGTTCATCGAGATTGTTGTTGGCGAAACGGTAAACACACCATTCTGATCGTTGAGGGTGACAGTGATGTCGTTGGTAAGGAACAGGCCATTAACCTTAACTGTCTTTGTCATTGGCGTTGACAGTTTGGCGTTGAAGTTAAGCGCCTCAGGATCGGTAAGGATAGTTGGAACCCTAGGCTGTGCCACACCATTGATTGTCACAGTCTGTGTCTCGGCCTCGGCGCTGGTAAGGGTAAGCGTTGCCTGAGTCTCGCCAGCAGCAGTTGGAGCGTAAGTTACTGTAACCTGAACACCGCTTTCGGCATCGGCCGGAGTGATAGAAGTAGGACTCACACTGTAAACATTAGAGCCGCTCTTGGTGATGTTGATGTTTTGAGTGAGGTTGTAGCCCTTAACAGTAATGGTCTGAGTATAGGTCTCACCAGCATAGCCCTCAAAAGTAATCTCCGAAGGTTTAGCGATGATGGTTGGACCTGGATGCTGGAGGATGTACTCGATACCATCAAGAGCATTGATGATGCCATGTCCACGAGCCATTACAGGGCTGGAAGAACCAGCGGGATAGGCAGTGGCAGTCTCGGCAATCACTTCCTTAACGCGGTCCAAGTCGAGGGTTGGGTCGGCTTGGAGGTAGAGTGCTACCACACCTGCGGCGCAAGGAGTAGCCATTGATGTTCCACTCATCTGGCCCCACTTGTAGGTTTGGCCATTATAAGTCATCGACCAAGATGAAGACTGATAGTAGTCATATCCATTGATTGATGAAATCACATAGTGTCCAGGAGCAGTGATGAAGGGCTGGTTAACGCCGTTGCAGTCAACACCGTAACTTGAGAAGTAGGCAACATCGCCTTGGCCATAGCCATCGCTTGAACGTGATGCCTGAGCACCCACGCTGATAACCTTGGGCGAAGTCATATCGTCGCACATCGAGCCCTCATAGGTGCCAGGGGTGATGGTGTAGCCACTCACGCTGCTCGAAGATGAGCTAAGAGTGCTGTAATAGCAGTCGGTATATACGCTAATAGTGTTGCCGGCTGAGCCTTTAATTACGTAAGTCGCCTGCGAGGCGCTGCTTTCGATATACAGCTCGTAGCGGTTGTTAGCGGCATCAACGCCACCTTGCACAGTAACACTGTTGAAGGTGCCGTTAGTCATCCAGTCGCTCTGCGAACCGCTTACAATCACTTTTACTTGCAACTCATCGCTAGTGCTGTTCCAGATGTCGCAAGCACCAGTTGCCGAACCGCCCCACCAGCCGCCTGAAACATTGTTGGTGACAGCCATGTAGTCGTCGTTGCTTGAGAGAGTCTTGCGAGCATGGCCATAAATATCGGCCTCGTTACCTGCGGCAAGCAGAATCACTGCGCCATAGGTGTTGGCAACCTCGGTATAAGCACGGCTTGTCATGCTCATACCATCGTGAGGACCAATGTCGCTACCCAAGCTGATGCTGATTACGCAAGGCTTGCCAAGCTGCTGAGCATACCAGCCGATATACTTTGCCGAACTGATAATGGCAGTCTCAGTAAGTTGTGAACCGCAGCCGCAGAGGATAAGGTCGGCCTCGGGAGCCATACCAGCATAGTTGCCCACATGCGAGCCGGCAGCGCAACCTGTGGTGTGCGTGCCATGACTCTCGTTGCTGTCGTCACAGGTAAGATTTGCAATCTGGCTAGGTGTGGTGTACTGATAACCCATCATCTGCACGCCGTCGATAGATACTGTGGTGCCGCCGTTGGCACTGCTGGCGTTGGGCAAATACACAGCTTTCACACGGGTGTTGCCGTTGTCATCAAGGAATGCACGGTGGTTAAACTGGATACCGTCGTCGATAAGGCCCACTACCACGCCTTGGCCTGTATAGCCCTGTGGCAGGCCATAGTTGGTGCCATCCCATGCCTTGTCGGCATTGACGATGCCTTTAGCCACATCGGTGAGCAGTCGGGCGTTACGGGCGATGCCCACTTGCTTGACGCCTTTGATTCGGGCAACAGCCTCAATCTTGTTTACAGGAATACTGGCAGTGACAAAGTCGCTGAATTTACCAGTAACTTTCACTCCGTTAGCCTCAAGTTCGGCTATCGAAACTCCATTAAGAGAGATGAAGCATTCCACACACTCCACCCCATTCATAGATTTTGGAGAGACAAGCGCATTCTTGCCATCAGGGTTTTGAGCCACCCCGGCGGCACGTTGCTGCAAGTACACTCGTGTTGGAGCGCTTAATTTGTTCTGAGCCATCATGCCCAGCGACAAACTAATCGCCATCAGGATTAGAATAAATTTTCTCATGTGAATGATATTAAAAATAAAAAAATAAAGTTCTCAAAAATATAGTTGTTTTAAAAAGCCCACAAATTTAGGAATAAATATTGACATTACCATCAACTACCCATCCAAAAATGGCACCTTTTACGTTTTTTTGTGTCATTTGCGGGAGATTTTAGTGAACAAAAAAAAGCGTCCGAAGACGCTTTTTTTGATTCTACTTTTGCATTACTTTTTTTTGCTTCCCAGCAGGATGTTGTAGATGCAAGTGATGTCAACACTGGTGATATTGCCATCACCATCAACATCGCTAGTGGCGATATAGGTCTCGTCACCATTGAGAAGGTAGTTGTAGAGACATGTGATGTCAACGGCAGTTACCTCACCGTCGCAGTTCACATCGCCATAGACATGGTCGCCACCTGCAAGGGTCAAAACATCAACCATATTGGACCAGTTGCTGAATTCACTACCGTAAAGCGCCTTAACGTCATAAGCGTAGGTAGTTTCGGGCTGGAGTCCAGTAACAAGATAGTGAGTGGCAGTGATACCTGCAAACTCCATGGTCTCTCCCTCGCCGCTCTTCTCCAAGATATTGCCTTCGTAGATTTCCACGCCAGTGATTACCACGCGTTTCTTCTTAACAGTAGTGGCAAACCTAATCTTTTGACTTGCATCGGCAACGCAGTCGAGCACCACGATGTAGCTGCCCTCGTCGCTGTTAGGAATTATCAACGACTCAAGATTATCGCCACAGCTCACATTCAGTTGACATTCGGTATCGGTGTCGTAAGCACGAGCAGTGAATTTCACGCTAACCTTGCCGTTGCTGCCCGAGAGGTCGAGCGCAGGAGTTTGCAAAACGCCGATATTAGTGGTAGAACCTAATCTCACGCCTCCAACAGCTTGATAGACGTAACTTCCTGCCCAGCCGCTGTTGTCGCAGTAATTGTTGAGCGTGCTAGCGATATTGGTAGTGCTCTCTTTTGTACAATTTGCAAATGTCTCGGTGAAAACAGGAGTAGATATCGCCAGCGGCTTAACGCGCAGAGTGTAACTGTTGGCAAAGAGGCAAGGCTCCCAATTGGCAGTAAACGAAGTGGCCGCAATGTCAGTTGCCTCGGTGGCGTGAGGCGCCACAACATTAATTGTAGAAGTGCCAGTGAGTGTAACAGTCTTGCTTTCGGCACCTGTAGTGCTGATGGTGATCGTGCCATTGTGAGTGCCTGCGCTGGTTGGAGCGTAGGTCACAACCACAGTCACATAATAGCCATCAGGAAGATCGCTGGCAGGTATGACGCTTGGGTTAACGGTAAACATCTCGTTGTCGCTGGTGAGAGTCACGTCGTCAACAATAAACTGGCCATAAACTCTAAAGCCCTTAGTCGCAGTGCCACCAGCGTAGGCTGTAATGTCGAGTGACTCGGAACTTGTGGTGATAGTAGGCGTCTTAAGCAGTGCAGTGCCATTCACATTGATAGAAACCTGCTCAGCGCCAGCGCTGTTGAGGTTGATGGTGGCCGATGTAGAGCCAGCTTCGGTAGGAATATACTTGATAGTGAGGGTTGTACCTGCCATAATCTCGGCATTAGTGAAGCTTGCGGGCTCCACGCTATAGATGCTTGGACCAACCACATTGACGGTCACGCCTTGTGTGAGGTTGCGGCCTTCAAGATTCACCGTAGCAGTGATGGTGTCGCCCACATGTCCGGTCAAGTTAAATTCGGTCTTACTTGCGATTATCCTTGGCAGACTGCTCTGCACCAAGATGTAAGAGATTCCGTCGAGGGCATTGATGATGCCGTGACCACGCTGCTTGGGTGGACTTTGAGGGTTGGTAATGTAGGCCGTATAGGGTGTTGCGGAATTGGCAATGGCATTCTTCACTCCATTTACATCAAGTTCGGGGTCAGCCTGCAGATATAGCGCCACCACGCCAGCGGCGATAGGTGTTGACATCGATGTGCCACTCATCTCTCCCCATTTGTGGGTGCGGCCATTATAGGTAACAGAATAAGATGTTCCATATTGACTGTTATAGGAGTCGTAGCCGTTGAGTGAAGAAATCACAACATGACCAGGAGCGGTGATGAATGGATGGTTATCGCCCTTAACATCGGTGCCATAGCTTGAGAAATAAGCCACATCGTTGGTGCTGTAAGGGTAATTGTAGCTAGTGCGCGAAGCCATAGCACCCACGCTGATGGTCTTGCTACCACAGATGTCATCGCTCATGGTACCATCGGCTTGGCCCTTAGTTAGGGTGTAGCCGCTAACACTTCCCGAAGAGGCGATTACCGAGGCATTGCCACCATCGGTCCACGCGTCGATGGTGTTGCCAGCAGCACTGGTCACCATGTAGGCAATGCGGTAGCTGTTGAGCTTCGCCCCCTTCATAGTGGGGTAAATGTAGATGTTTCTACGATTGTTAGAAGAGCTAAAGTTGATTTCTACCGAACTGGAGCTGTTGAACCAGGTGCCGAAGCCACTTAACGTGGTGCTGCTAGTAATCTCATCGCTAGTGTAGAGAATTGAACCAGTGTTTTTGTTCACCACAAGCACTTTAAGCTTGAGCTGGTCGTTGGTCCTGCCCCATATATCCATAATGGCAGTGCCATAATAAGATGAACCTCCCACGTTGGCACCATTGCTCGACGTCTCGTGCATAACGACAAAAGCATCGTTCTCGCTCGAGAGAGTTCTGGTTGCATAGCCTGCAGCGTCGGCTTCATTGCCCGAGGAGAGCAGAATCACTGCGCCATATTGGTTGGCGACTTGGTCGTAAGCGCGGCAGATGTAACTCGAGCCGTCGTGAGGGCCAGTATTACTACCAAGACTGATGCTGATAACACAAGGCTTGCCTTGAGTCTTGGCATAGTTGGCAATGTATTTCGCACTGTTGACAATCGCGGTTTGTGACAAGTTATCACCCAAACCGCACATCACTATGTCGCAGTCGGGAGCCATACCGCCATAGTTGCCAACAATTGAACCGCCAGCGCAGCCAGTGGTATGAGTGCCATGGCTCTCAGCGTTGTAGTCTGTGGTAAGATTAGCAATCTGCGCTGGAGTGGTGTAGTGATAACCTGGAAGCGTGCTAGTGCCCACTTGTGGCGCTGTGCCGCCGTTAGCTTCGGTGGCGTTGGGCATATACACTGCTTTCACGCGGTTGTTGCCCGAGGAGTCGAAGAAAAAGCGGTGATTGAAGTCCATGCCAGTGTCGATGACACCCACCACTACGCCTGTGCCTTTGTAGTTCTGCGGCAGTCCATTGTTGATACCGTTCCATGCTTGATAGGCCTTGGTCACGTTCTTGGCCTGGTCGGTGTACTTCTGCGCAATCTGTGAGATGGCAATCTGCTTCACAACGTCGAGATTGGCAACCTGCTCTACCTTGTTGATGGGAACGAGGGCCGTTACAACATCGTCGAACTCGCCAGTGATGGTCACTCCCAAAGCCTTGAGCTGGGCGGTGGCTGCCGACGACTTGAGCAAAATAAAGCAGTCGATGGTCTCAACGCCATTCACCGACTTCGTCTTGCTGAATAGTTTCTTTTCCACTTGCTGTGACATGCCGCGGGCATAGTCACGCAAGAACAACTGGGTTGGCGCACTAATCTTGTCGTTGGCGACCATCGACAGCGACAGCATCAGTGCAATCAGTAGAATTAGTTTTCTCATTGTAATAAAGGTATTTTGGTGATAATTTTTTCCTGGAATGAATATCAAACGACAAATTTAGGCAAAATCACGATACAAACCTCAATAAAAACCTTTTTTAACGAGTTATTGTAAAAAAGAAAGCGGAAACAGAAAGGCCAATTAAGATGCCGTTCACGATCACGTTTCACGATCACGTTCCCGATCCTCGTGTCACTCGCCTAGCAGGATATCGTAGACAGTAGTGATGTCGGCACTAGTGATAGCACCATCGCCGTTAACGTCGGCAGTGTCGATATAAGTGATATCGCCGTTGAGCAGGTAGTTGTAGAGTTCAGTGATGTCGGATGCGGTCACAGTACCGTCGCAGTTAACGTCGCCAAAAATTGCCGTACTCACTGGTGCATTGCGGTAAATCACCTCCAGTCCAGGAATGAGCATAGAGTAGTGCTGACCAACTGCTGACTTGCCCAAACTAACCTGGATATAAGTCAATTGAATGGGATAATTGCTAATGTCGCTTGCGTCAATCCATTGGTCAATGGGCAAATCAATAGTACTTTCCACATTGGCAGGAACTGAATCAGGTGTGACGGCAGGGAAGCTGATTTTGCCGCCATTGGGGCGCAAAGCAAAGGTGATGCCCGTAACAGGCGCCTCGCCAGGATTGATGCGCACGCGCAGAGTGTCGGGGAGGCTCCAAAGCACTATCTCCTTGGCCATCCTGTAGTAGTTAACTCGAGCGCTGCTGCCTGTGTAGTTCACCTTGACGCCGTTGTCTAATGGCTCAACGGTGTAGTTCTTGCCACCGCTCATGCTCACATTCCATGTGCTCAAGTCCATCTCGGAGTCAATGGGATAAACTCGCTTGACAGGTTTCTGCACTGTCACTTTCATACTCAGCTCCTTGTCGCCCAGCACGCCAGTGACGATTGCCTCGCCATCGCGCACGCCTTGAAGCACACCATTGCCAGCGTCAATAGTGACTATGCTCTCATCGCTGCTACTCCAAGAGAGCGCGGCAGGGTCAAGAGGCATAAACGTCTCCCCTACTTGACTCTCCACACCCACAACATGGGTGCGGTAGGTGTCGGTTATGATAGAATCGTTGGTTAGTGTCATGTCGTCGGCACTGCCCACGATGGATATAGGCAGCGTGGCGCTGAGGCCGTTATAAATGGCGGTAATCTCGCCATCGCCAGTGCCTGTGCCGAAGAAAGTGATTCCATCTTTGATGGTGCCTAGACTCTCTGGCGCCTCAAGTGTGAAACCCTGCACATCGGTGTCGATGAGCATGCCATATTGGTTGTAGCCATAAATCACTGGTGTATAGAGCCCATATTTAGGCACTCGTTGTACCCAGTCCTTGAAACGTATCTCTGCAATCTCGTTATCGTCGGGGGCGCTGCTCACGAGGAACAGTCCATTACAGTCGGCGCGTTCGGAGCCATCGCTAGGCACGTTACGCACTCCTAATGCACTGGTATATAACGTAGTTGAGCCGCCGCCATCTAGGTTCATGCCCTCGGTAGCTCCTGCATAGCGCAGCAGGTCTCCCAGATGAGATGTGCGGCAACCGTCGCTAATCATCGAACGCCCGTCAACTACTAGGAAAATTACCGTTTGACCGCCATTGGCAAAACCTATGCAAGTACGAGGGTGCATGTCGGGGTTTCCGTCGTTGATGGTCTCGCCATCATGCAGCATCCAGGGCTGACCACTCACAACCTCGCAAGGGTCAATCTTGGTGCCACCCGCCACAGCATTCATAGTAACCGTCACCTCGTCACCTTCTTGCAATCCTGTGATAAAATCGGCGGTAGAGCCCTGTCCGTGAAGCACATATCCGCCAGTAGGCACCTCCATGTCGCCCGCAGTACTTGGTGCGCCTGTGATCACCATCTTGAAGGGCTCAAGGAAGTTGAAAGTGTTACCCTCCACGAGCATCGCCTGCACCTCGCAGCACGCGCTGGTTTGGTTGGTATAGCCGTAATATCGGTCGTTGTAGAATGTGATGACATTGTTGCTCGCGTCGGTGTTAACGCCGCCAGCTGTGACAGTTATGCCGTTATGAGTTACCGAACCGCTAAACGACACCGCATTGATATAGGAGTTGCGGTTCTCATCAAAGACATACTTGTATTCCTCATTGTTAAGACGATAAACCACACCTTCGCCAATGCAAGTGCCAATGGGCGTTCCCACCATTGACACACCATGCGCAGTGGTGCCGCTAGTGTAGAAAAAGTCGCCATTGATGCCCGCAAAGTAGCGGTGACCAGGTCCGTCTTTGCGCTGAGCCATCGACGACACAGTCTCGCCACCCGCCGTCTTGTCGTTTCCACTCACGGTGTGCAGGGTGAGATAGGGATTTGTCATGTCGATGGTGGTATAAAACACGCGCATGTCGGTTGTGCCATTGGTAAAATAGAGCGACGTCTGGCTAGTGCCTGGACCTATCTTGGCATGAAACAATGTGTCGACAGAATATTCCACTCCAAGCAGACTCCAAGTGTTTCCTGCCCAGCCAACTACTGAGAAAGCGAGCATAAGCAATGCCAATAAACTAATCTTCTTCATATTGTCAAATAAAAGTTGTGCATCATGCATTTTTTGGTAAAACGGGAACGGGAATGTGAACGGGGAAAAAAATCTTCTAGAGGAGCCGGTCACGATCACGTTCACGAACCTCGACTCACACCCAGAAGGATGTCGTAAACCGATGTGATGTCGGCTGCGGTTATATCGCCGTCACCATTGACATCGCCATTGAGCAACTGTGATGTGTCGCCGTTGAGCAAGAAGTCGTAGAGCGAGGTGATGTCGGCAGCGGTAACAGTTCCGTCGCCATTAACGTCGCCTGTAATTGGTTCATTCAAAGGTGCATAGCGGTAAATAACTTCAATGGCAGGAATGAGCATGGTATATTGCTGACCATTTGTAGGTTTTGCCATAGAAATCTGCACGTAATTCAGTTGTATGGGATAATTGCCCATATCATCGGCATCAATCCACTGGTCGATGGGAAAATCGATAGTGCTCTCAACATTGGCTGGCACCGACTCGGGTGATACCGAAGGAAAACTGATTTTGCCGCCATGTGGACGCAGGGCGAATGACACACCAGTAACGGGTGCCTCACCTGGATTGATGCGCACACGCAGAGTATCGGGAACACTCCACAATGTTATTTCCTTGCTCATGCGAAAGTAGTTGGTACGACCGCTGGAGCCAGTGAAATCTACTTTCACGCCCTTTTGATAAGGCTCGGTGACGACATTTTTACCGCCACTCATTGAAAATGCCCAAGTGCTCAAATCCATCTCGGGATCAAGTTGATATACGTGCTGTACAGGCTTCTGAACCGTAACTTTCATTGTCACCGACTGCTCGTTGATAGTGCCAGTAACGCTCGCCTCGCCGTCGCGCACGCCTTGCAGCACACCTGTGTTCTCGTCAATGATAACGATGCTCTCATCACTACTTGTCCATGTGAGCGCCTCGGGGTCGAGGGGCACAATATTCTCCCCTACTTGACTCTGAAGTGCGACACGATAGGTGCGATAGGTGTCGGTAATGATAGAATCGTTTTTTAACTCTATGGCATCGCCGCTGCCAACAATGGTGAGAGGCGCGCTCACGCTCACATCGCCCAGTGTGCCCGTGAGAATGCCTGTGCCACTACCGCTAGCAAAAATTGTGCTGCCATCACGAATTGAACCGAGCGACTCGGGGCAAGACAACACCACGCCCTGCACATCGGTATCAATGAGCATGCCATACTGGTTATAGCCGTAGAACTTGGGGGTATAAACGCCAAATTTAGGCACCACGAGGCTGAAATCAACAAACCGCAGTGAGGCTATCACGTCATCATCGGGAGCGGTGCACACTGCAAAGAATCCGTTACCGTCGGCACGCTCTACACCATCACTGGGGTGATTGCGCACACCTAAGGCACTTGTATAGAGCGTTGATGAGCCACCACCATCCACATTCATGGCATCGGTAGCGCCAGCATAGCGCATAATGTCGGCAAGCACTGAGGTGCGAACACCATCGCTAATAATTGTGCGTCCATCAACCACGAGGAAATACACCTTGTTGCCGCCGTCGCTGTAACCCACTGCCGAACGAGGATGCAACTGGCTAGCGTCGGCACGTTCGCCCTCGGTGTCAAGCACCACGCCGTCGGCTAGAATCTTGGGATTTCCCGAAATAACCTGCTCAGGAACTACGCTTAGGCTGCCATATTTCCACGTTGGCGAAATGGTGATGGTGTCGCCTATCTGCAACGTGTTGACTACAGTCGCTGCTGAGCCGCGACCACGAATCACATATTTTCCCACAGGAATTGTCATGTCGCCAGCGGTGCATGTGTCGCTCTCAACAACCATCCTGTAGGGGCTTGCGCTCTCAAATTGGTCGCCTTCGACCAGGCGCGCCACAAGTTCGGTGCCGCTGTTAGTCTGGTCGGTGCTGCCATAGTAACGGTCGGTGTAAATCACTATCTTGTTGTTGCACTCGCTAGAATAAGTGTTCACGCCACCAAGCGTGGCAGTCGTGCCAGCAGGCGTTGTGAGGGTGCCACCAAAAACGAAGGGGTTGACATAGACCTGGCCTTCCTTATCGACAATGAAATTCTTATATAACGCAGCATTGTTGCGGGCGCGGTAAATTTCACCATCAACTACGGTAGCGCCAACCGGCGTGCCAACAATCGACACACCTCGGCCTGTGGTGCCGCTGGTGTTGAAGAAGTCGGCGTTGATGCCTGCGAAGTAACGCCTTCCAGGACGGCTTTTGCGCTCTGCCATAGCCGACACACGCTCGTTGCCGGCGAGTTTGTCGGTAGCACATACTCCCGCCAGCGACAGCCATGGTGTTGTCAAGTCGATTGTGCAGTAGAACACCCTCAACTTACCAGTCTCGTTATGGAACCACAGCGAGGTCTGTGTTGTACCTGGCCCCACTTGATTGTGGAACAAGGTATCGACTTGATATTCCACTCCACGCAGCGTCCAAGTGTTGCTTGCCGAGGCGCAAATCGCCAATAACGCCCAGAATATAAATAAACTTAATCTCTTCATACAAATTATTTAAAAAAATGAGGATATGCGAACATTGTAACACACCCTCATTTAATAGTTATCAGTTGTCTGTCATCAGTTGGCGCAGCCACTTAACACCTAAAACTTTGCGGACAAGGTAGCCACGTCCCCACATAACTTAATACCTAGTTTCCTAACAAAACATCATATACCGACGTGATGTCGGCGGCGGTTATATCTCCGTCTCCGTTAACGTCGCCATTGATGAGGCTTGATGTGTCGCCGTTGAGCAAGAAGTCGTAGAGCGAGGTAATATCGGCAGCGGTAACAGTGCCGTCGCCGTTCACATCGCCATAGAGAGCCACGGGACCATCGGGCTCAATGGCGGAGCCAATCTTGTAAACACCCATACCATTGTAGGCCTTGAAGGTGAACAGAGTGATTTCCTCATTACCCTCATCATCGTAACCTTTCTCGGTAGCGATGCAGTGCACACGCAAACCGTTATCGTTAATCTTGCCAACACTGTCGGCTGGAAGCTGCCAGTATTTGGTCATTGTCTCAAGCATATCTCCATCGCCAAGCTCGCAAACATTGATTTGGCAGCCATTACCGTTGCCATTCATGTCGGCCTTGACATAAGAGAAGAAATGACGGCCTTCAAGAGTGAACTCAGTCATACCATTGGCTGCCGCGCGTGTGGGCCACAAATCCTGGGGCACGTTCTCAAAACTGTCAACAACCGTGCCATCAATATAATAGAGCACTGGAGCACCGTCGAAGCAGTCGATGTAGAAGTACTCGCCGCTATACATAGTGTCATCATCGGTGCCAAGCAGCATCTTAATCACAGGAGCAAGACTGAAGCCTACTTTCTCGGCAGGATAGAACTCGGTGAAATCCATGTAGGGGTCGCCATAGAAACCACCCTCCCAGGTGTCGATGTCTCCGCCTTGTTCGTTGTGCCAGCGATAAACGGTGGGGAAACCAGGATCGTTACTGTTATGGGCAATGGTCATAATGTTGCACTCGGCTTCCTCAAGAGTGATGTCTCCAATGAGGTCAAGATAGTCGGTGCGATACACCATATCACCCTTATACATATTGGTCACAAGAGTCATCTCACCACTCTCAGTATCCACCTGATAAATAGGAATCTCGATGGCCGAAGCGCTAGTCATAGGTGCCACCCAAATGTGCCCGAAGTTGTCGCAGCCAATACTTGTATTACCCAAGAACACTCCGTAAGGATTTCCATTGAATGTCAAGTCCAAATCCTTAATGGGCTCACCAGAGAGAGCGTCAAAACAGTGAATCACACCCTGAAGAATGGTGTCGTTCTTGCCTGTCTCAGGATTGGGGATTATAAGCTGCTTCTCCTGACTGCGCGACACATAAACCACGCCACCAGTCATCGTGGCGGTGCGGGCGTTAGTGTGGCAGATGGGTGAAGCCAAGTAGGCTTGATTGGCATGCACGCGGTCAAATATCCATAGGTTTTTAACTCCAATGCCATTCACTTTGGCATAGGTTTGGCCATCGGTTACCGCCCAACTGCTCATGGCAGTCATCACAGCCATAATCGTAAGTAGTATTAATTTTTTCATGTTACTGATATTTTGAGTTTGCTTGTTATTAATTAAACACAAAGGGGGAAAACCACCAAGCCTCCCCCTTCACTAAATGTATTAAATCAAATTATGCTTTATTGGTGAAACGTGAAAGTGAACAGCATCTTGAGGAGCCTTCCCGTTCACGAACTCCGACTTACTCACCTAACAGGATGTCATAAACTGAAGTGATATCGGCACTGGTGATAACACCGTCTCCATTAACGTCTCCATGAATGAGGCTGGTAGTATCGCCGTTGAGCAGGAAGTCGTAGAGTGCGGTGATGTCGGCTGCGGTAACGGTGCCGTCATCGTTAACATCGCCAGTTAAAGCCATTGGCTCATCGGGAACTACGCCCTCACCAACTACATACACGCCCATACCATTATAGCACTTGTACTCGAAGATGATTGCTGCTTCCTTGCCACCTTCGGTGGTATAGTCGGCAGTAATTGGGTGAATGCGGAGACCGCTATCACTGGTTTGGCCTTGACCGTCGGCAGGGAATGTCCAGTAACGCTGCATGCCGCTGAATGCCATGCCCTCGCCAAGCTCGCAGATGTTCACCTGGCAAGAGTTAGGAGCGTCGTATTGACCTATTGGGTAAGCGATGAAGTTGCGGTCGCCAAGTTTGAACTCAGCTATGCCATTGGTGCCAGGCTTTGGCATCAACAGGCTGTCGGCTGCCATCTCTTCTTGAGAGAGACTGCCAAATCCGTCAACGATAGTACCATCTTGAGCGTAGAGAGTGGGAACTGTAGTAAAGCCGTCGATATAGAAGAACTCACCGCTATAGCGGGTGTCCTCATCCTCGCCAAGCACGAAGCGTGTGGCAGGAGCAGTACCCCATTGCACTTGACTCTCGGGATAGAACGCTGTGAAATCTACATAGGGATCTCCCCAGAAGAAGCCATCCCAAGTGTCAACGTCGCCGCCCTGATCGTTGTGCCAACCATAAACAGTTGCGACTCCTGAGCCAGCGCCCATCACATTACATTCGGCTTCCTCAAAGGTGATATCACCCACAAGGTCAACATAATCGACACGGGCAATGTTGTCGCCCTTGCTCAGAGTTGCCACCAGGGTGAGCTCGCCAGTCTCAGTATCAACTTGATACAGTGGAATTGAAGCGGAATTGTCAAGAGAGATTGACGCTACCCACACATGGCCAAAGTTATCCTTACCAATGGAGTTCACGCCCAAGAACACGCCGAATGGCTCACCATTGAGAGTCACATCGAGCGGTGCCATCTCCTCGCCGGTCAAAGCATCGAAGCGATAAATGACGGCGCCCATGATAGTGTCGCCAGGTTGTGGGATAATCTGCTTTGCCTCACTGCGTGCTATATAGATGACACCGTCTTGCATCACGGCTGTACGTGCCTTCTGATTGCACCAGGCAAAGTCGGTCTGCAACTCATTGACGCCATAGTGGAAACGGTCAAGCAGCCACAGGTTGCGCATGCTGATGCCGTTAACGGTCTCATAGCCGTTGGGATCTTTCTTCAAGAGCTTGCCAGCAGCCGAGGCGCTAGAGCATGCAATAGCGATTAAAGTAAGAACGAGTAAAAATTTCTTCATTTTGCAAAATGTTTTAGATATTAATAATGTTTTTTTAGAATATTCTTTACAACCCACAAAGAAAATAAAAACTCAACAAATGACCAAATTTTTCTCACATTTTTTCCACACAAACTAACAAAATTACACATTATTAATAATAAAGGCCTCAGATTCTCAAACACACAATTCTAGGTCAATTGGTCAAAATGAGTGGTAAAAATTGAGTGATATTGCTCTATTGGTCAAAATGGGTGGTGCTTACAATGTGTAAGCAAAGAAAATATTATGAAAAACACCGAGGGGAGCGCCAAGCGGCAAGGGGGCGAGCAGTCCCCGACGAGCGTCAGTAGTAATGCCTTGATATATATTGGTCAAGGAACTTTATACGATTGCTTTTCTTCATTCCACTATGGACTCTGAGTTTCGATTTTATGTCTGTGAATGTTCCCTCTAATGCGTTGTTGGTCCTTGGAATGCCATATTGCGGATAATCAAGGAAGGTCCACAGGTATGGCATATTGCGCTTCAAGCTAAGGTATGCACTGCGCAGCCTTCTGTGGGTGTATCGCTTCTTTCCTGTGGTCTTGTCGATGCTTCGCTCAAACAGGAACGCCCTCCATCGCTCATGCCATTGATTGAAGGCGTCAATAAACGTCTCCTTATCAGAGCTTGTCAGTGTCTTAGACAACTCGAGAAGTTCAACTGAGGCCTCAAGTTCGGGTTTAGATGTCAGGTATGTGCGCACTATTCGTTGCTGGTGCACCTGGCACATCTGCACTGGTATGGGAGAGAGGGCTTTAAAAGCCCTTTCATTCCATCGCATACGGCTCCATAGATTTCAAAGCCATTGGACTGGAGCCACTCAATGCCTTCCATATAGTCAGCAATAGTCTCATGACGGACATACTTGCGCCACAAGATCTTGTTTCGCAAAGCGTCTTTTATGACCATCAGGCCAAAGTTGCGGCCCCAATACGTGGTGTCCATCTGTATGGTAACTTGCTTGAACTTTGATACCACATGAACGTGTCGCATCTTGCGTAGGCATCGCTGAATGGTACTTACACTTTTTAAGTACTTTGAGGACAATTCGCTCAAGGTCATCTTATGAACCACGTAGTCCTCTATTACCTTATTGTGATCCAAATGATTACCACCACGAAAACGGCGGCCACAATGGTTGCATTTATATAGTTGACAGTTCTTGCGTTTGCCGAATTTAATGACGTCATTAGACCCGCAATAAAAGCATTTTTTGCATCATATTGATAATAAATGCTGCAAAGATAAGGATTGATGGGCTTTTTCACAGATTTTACCACGCAAAATGACCAATAAGCCCAATTCTATAGAAACAACACAAACAAAAACATCACCCTGCCGCACATACAGCGACAGGGTGACAAAAACAATACTTTATGAAAAATCTACTCCTACCTAAAATAGGTTGGTGAGTCGTGGATTGATGCAGAGACCGAGAATGCGCTCGCGGTTGGCGTTGAAGTCATACACCTTCTTGTCCACGGGATTGTAATACTTGAGACCAGTGGTGTAGTTCTTCTCGGTGCTAGCTGCACGGAAGCCGAAATAGACGTAGTGAGTGAGAGCATCCACAGCAAACTGAGTGGTGTAAACTCCCTCATCGGCAGTGGTGTTCTCGGGATTGGCCTCCATAGCTATGAAAGCGGTGTATTGGTCATAATTCAGCCCCTGATCGGGAGAAGGCATGGGGTAAGCTGTGAAACCAGGGCCTGGAGTTCCTCCCTTGCACATCCACACATAGAGGTTGCCAAGGTCCTCATCAAGAGTGAAGGCACGTGGCTGAGTGGCCTGCAGCACAATTGGGAATGGTATAGGACCAGGCTTGGTAGCCGATGCCTCGCCAATATCGCTTGTGCGGAAACGGTAGATACCGTTACCCGAGTAGTTCTTGCCCCACCAGAACACACCTGTGCGGTCGAGGTAGATGCCAGTGTGAATGGCACCATAGGCGATACCGTTGCCATAGTACTGGAGCATATTGTTCACAACGAAGTATCCTGCAGTGCTTGAGAATACAGTCTGCTCACGCTCTCCACGAGTGGTGAGCGGCAAGCGGCGGATGCCCGTGTTACGGTCGGTATAGTAGAGGTTAGTACCGTCACTCAAGCCCTGGAAGGGATCGTTGAAGGCCTGACCACCCACATTGGTAACCATAGTGCTCACGTCGGTGCCGTCGGCAGTCATAACACTGATCTTGCCGTCGCCAAGCACGCCGTTCTCATCGTTGACATAGTAGTACTGCTTACCGCAGTCAAGGATATACACATAGTCCTTATCTTCAACAGAGGCAAAGACAAGAGTAGTAGGCATATTACCCGAGTTCACACCCATGTCAAAAGGCATGTTCTTGGTGCCTGCTGGCAGCTGGCTCATGTCCACGAGCTTGTAGGCCTTGATGTTGCCGCCAAACACTGCGTAGTACAACGTTGGGCAAGGAATCGACGAGCCCACCTGCACGTTAACATAACTATCCTCCAAGCGGCGATTCTCGCCGTTGACGTCAAACCAGGTCTGCAACTCAATCTTCTGCGAACCGATGTTCTTGAATTTGAGCTTGCCAGGATTGTCGACGGTGCCGTCGCTGTGACTGTAACCAGTGAACTCCTCAATGGGTGTGCCATCCTCAAGAGCTGTGCCCTCGGGGAATTTCCACACATACTTGCACTCGAGGTTCTCGGGGTTAGGCAGCGCGATGTCGAGCAACACGGTCACATCGTTGATAACCACAGTCTCGGCGCTCTGCTCTGCAACACTGAGCACAGGAGCGATATCGTAGATGAGCAACGGATAGGTGCGCTTGCCCACACCATCCACAGTGAGAGTCACCTGATAGAGACCAGCCTGAGCATACTTGTGAGTGGGATTCTGGTCGGTTGAGGTTGTGCCGTCGCCAAAGTCCCAAGTCACATTGCCACTCTTCTCGCTGGTGTTGTTGAACTTGATAGTCGATACCACATAGAAGTCGAGAGTATATTCATCTCCATCAACATTGTAGGTGAAATCCACATCCTTGCCGCCAAAGTTGCCGTAGGCCGGCTCCTTCTCGACACACGATGCCATGGTGAGCACCAGCAATGTCATTAATGCTAAGTTCTTAAAAATCTTCATAACTCAAAGTAGTGTTTTAGTTAAGAGAAATTTGCTTGGTCTCGGTATCTTTTCCCATCTTGCCACTCTCATCAAACACGCGGAAGGTAGGATAAAGGATGTAGTTGCGGGTGAAGTTTACCGAGTAGTTCTTGTCGCTGCTGTTGTAAATCCAGTCCTTGAAAGGAATCTGGTTAATGAGGTCTTTCCAGAATGGCATATACTGCTTGCGCACCGAGGTGATGCGGCCACCAGTATCGTCGCTGTAGCGACTGAACACCCAGGAACTTGACTCATAGACATCATAAACATTGACGCCTGCTGGTGCCTGGTCGGGGGAAGTTATCTCGTGCTCTGTCTTCACGCCAGCCTCATCAACAGTGATATAGTAGTAATGATCTACCACATCGGGATTTACATACCACAACTTGCTCTTCTCACTCGCTTCAGTGTCGAAAGGTATTGAGAAACCATATTTTGCGTTGAGTTCCTCAAACTGCTCGGCAGTGAAGTCGTAGTTGATGTAAATGTTGCGCAAGTCGTTATAATATACGCTGTCGCGTGTCAAGTATTCCACCACATGGTCAACAAACTCCTGCTGGAAGGTGGCGGGATAATACATGTTGAAACGAGTCTCGTCAAACTCCTCGGGGTCAACCCAGGTAACGGGAGCCAATGTTGACGACACCTGGAAGGAATCAACAAGCACATACTCGTGTCCGTCCCACTCTGCCTTGTCGTGAGAGTAGGTGGCGAGAAGCACGCTATTGCGCACAGTATCGGTAGAATTCACCGTTTTGGTGTAGGACAGCGATGTAGTGAGTCGGCAGGTTGCAGCCGCCGAAGTGGTGCGTGTCACCAATCCCCACACCTCGCAGTGGTCAATATTGTGGTCGCTGCTGGTGTAATATTTTGCCTTGAAGTTGACATATCCACCAGCCTTTGCCACGTCGCTGAGTTCCCATGACACCGTTGGCACCACTTGACCAATATCCATATTGTCGGCAAATGGGTCATTGACGGCACAGGCAGTAGTCAGAGTCACCAAGAGTGCCAGAGAACCTAATATATTAAAAATCTTCATCATAATTCTTGAATTTATAATTGATTCATTACATTTCTTGGTGTTGATTACTCGCCAGTGAGCGAAGTCACCTCGCCATAGGCATGCGACCAAATCATGGGCTCTTGCAACCATTTATAGTTCTTGTAGGCACCCAGTCGCTGCAGCTCCGAGCGGTTGTATTTCTCCTCGGTCTCGGGGTCGTAGTTCAGGCGTTGAATCCAGGTGTTCTCCTTCTCGGCCTCGGTTAAACCGTCAACCCAATAAGGCGCATACAAGTTATAAGGACGGCGCAAGTTTGGATAGATAATCTCGTTGGCGTCGCCAATACCATAGTTGTTGCGCTTGTTGCTGTAGTGGTAGCGACGCATGTCGGTCCACATCTCGGGTTGATATACCATAGCCACATATTTCTGAATCATCAGGTCGCTAAGTGTATATTCCGATGGATTGAAGAACCAGTGCTTGTTGCCGCGGTCGGTTACCTTGGGCACACGCAGTGTGGCCTTGCCTGAACTGCTATAGGTATTATACTCCTCATTATTCAGGAATGAATTGAGCTGTCCGTTCCAATACTGAGCCTGAGTGTAACCTGGCACTCCGCTCACGTTAGCACCGCCTGGATACTTATTGTCGGTACTCTCGTTGTAGTTGGGGTTAGGATACTTCTGCAAGAAGAACTCAAGGTGACGCTCAATGTTGTGCTCGGTAGCTTCTTTGGCAAGAGCACAGGCTCCAACCTTGTCACCCAGCCAATACATTGCCTCGGCCTTAATGAAGTAGAGTTCCTCCATAGTGAAGATGGGGTTGTAACCTGTAGGATCACCAGCATAGGCACCCATATAAAGGTTAGGATAGTTGGCAATCTTATAGCTAGTGCTCATACCTATATTGCTGTCAAGGCAGCGCATCTTAACCTCTGAGCCTGTTGTGTTGCTTGAAGAAACTGGTCCAGAACGAGGTATCATCAACAGTACACAGCGTGGGTCGTTGGCATAACCGCAATGGTATTGTGCCACACCACCGTTGAACTTACCCATTTGGGCTTCGTTGTCGGGAGAGCTGAGTCCTAGCACATCAACCATGAAATACTTGCTTGGGATGGCACCATCGAGCAGGTTGGAACGCGACTCCCAGCTGTTAATAACAGGCTTGGAGAGGCTCCACACGCAGTTCTGAGTGCCTGTACCACCATCGAAATTGTAACGAGGCTCGTTGCCAAACCACTCGCCGTAGAGCAGGTCGCCCTTGCGCCACTGGTTAATAGCGGCATCGGCGGCAGCGATAATCTTCTGGCACATGGCGGGGCTGCGGTCCACATTAGGAATGTTGCGCAGCAGCAGGCGTGCCTTGATGGCATAGACGAGACCTTTCCACTTCTCGAGGTCGCCGGCATAGACACGGTCTTGTGCCGCATCAATCACCAGATTGTGCTCGTTTTGTGTGTAAGCAGGATCCTCGTAGAGTTTTATCAACTCTTCGGCCTCTTCAAACATCCACTTATAAATACTCTGCTGAGTGTCGTAAGTAGGAGCATTAGTCAGGTAGGCCTGAGAGCGTGGCATATCGCCAAATGCATCGGTTGTCAACTGGGTTGACATCAGCTTAATGGTACGAGCAATAAGCTCATAATTTGGCGAGTTAATATCCTGAGAGTACTCTATCAAGTTCTTGGCATTGACGCCAATGTCGTAGAAGTGGCGACGCCACTGTGGGTGACGGTTCATGGTGAGCATCTCCCACTCGCACTTGTAGGAGTAGGCACCGACCGAGCTCTTGCCACCAGTTGTTAGGAACTGCGAGAAGTAGTTGTAATACTCAGCGTGGTCATAATTGATTTGCTGAGCATAGAACACCACCACAGGCAAAGCAACTTGCACATTAATCGAGTGAGCCTTATCGGGGTTCACATTATCTTCAAGAATATCTTCGCAACTCACACTGATAAAGCATGCGAGAAGCAGAGTAGCAAATATCTTTACTGTTTTCATAATATCCATGATTTACAAGTGTGATTAGAATGATGCTTTTAGCGTAAAGTTAAAGCTTCGCGTAGAGGGCACGTTGTAGTTGTCGATACCCATGCCACCAGTACCACCACTGACACCTGCCATGATAGCAGGATCGTTACCGCTATACTTGGTCAAGAGGAACAAGTTGCGGCCAGTGCAGTTGAGGCTCAAGTGCTTGAGTGGGCAACCAGGCTTGAGCAGACTAGTGAAGTCATAGCCCAAAGTCACATAACTCAAGCGAATGTAGGAACCGTCTTCGATAAAGTTAGAAGAAACGGTGCTGTAGTATGTAGCAATGAAATTCTGGTCAAGTATGATTGGGGTGGTGTTGGGAGAGTATGTTCCGTCACCATTGTCAACCACGCCCTTGAAGATGATTTCACGGTTGCGATACTTGTCGTAGAGGTGATTCATACCGTTGGTAATCAGGCTTCGGCCTGTGACGTTAGCCACATCGCCACCCTTGCGGCAGTCAAGGAGGAACGATGCCGTGAATCCTTTATAGCGGAAGTTGGAACCGAGACCGAGCAGGAAGTCGGGCTCACGGTTGCCAATGTAAACACCTTTCTGGGCATCGATGATAGGATAACCCTCGGCATTGCAAATCACATTGCCGTCGGGGTCACGCATATAGTCCTTACCCGAGAGACCGGTAGAAGAGCCATTCAAGCGGGCAACGGGGAATATGTCGCCATACTGTGTTCCTTGAATCTCTATCACGTCGTCGGGGAGTTTCTTCACGCGACCACGGTTGAAAGAGTAGTTGAGAGTTGCGGTCCAGTCGATGTCGTGAGTGCGGATGATGTCTTGAGCAAGCGACAGCTCCACACCGTGGTTCTCGATGGTTCCCTCGTTGCGGGTCTGAAGGATGGTTCCTGACGCTGGTGACACGCGCACGCTCACAATCTGGTTATCGACGGTAGTCGAGTAGTAAGCGACATCAAGGCGAGTGCGGCTGTTGAAGAAGCGCAGGTCGGCACCAATCTCCCACGAGCTGGTCATCTCAGGATCAAGCACGATAGCGCGAGAAGTGGTTGGGTCGATACCATAGCCTGGGTCGGGGAAGGTGGTCCAGCGCTTGAAGGTGTTGGTAAACAGATAAGAAGGACTGTCCTTACCAACCTTTGCCCAGTTTCCACGAATCTTACCATAGCTGAACCAGCTGTTGGTCATGTGGAAGAGCTCACTGAAAATCACACCACCGGTAACTGATGGATAGAAGTAACTGCGAGTCTTGTTCTGCTTAAAGCGAGAAGAGCCGTCATGACGCCAGGTTCCAGAAATCTGTGCGATGCCCTTGTAGTCGAAACGAACCTCGCCAAAGTAGCCATATTTGTTATAGCTAGAGTGATACAGTGTCATGCCACGCTCGAGATAGGTCTCGGGGTCGATGTTCTGCCAGCTGTAGAAGCCATCGCCATGAGAGTCGGTCAAGAGGAACTCATAACCGCCAAAACTACCCTCAATGCCCTTATACTTGCGATACTCCATACCATAGAAGATGTTGAAGTTGAAGTCTTCGGCAAAGGTGTGGGTGTAGTTAGCAAAGAATTGTGCTGTCAACTGCTCGCCACGAGAAGGCTGGAACGAATATTCACCAAGACGCGATTTGCTGGCGGCGAGTGCCGTCTGTACCTCCTCGTTGTTGATGTCAACAAAGTCAACCTCATAGAGGCGAGGCACTGTGTAGGCATCATACATTGTGTAGCCCTTATCGTAACCTACCTTGCCGGTAAACACTAGGTTCTTGATAGGCTCGTAGGCAATTTGGCCATTGAGCATGAAGCGGTTGCTCTCGGTTTTACTCTTATCAAGATAGCGACCGTAGTATGGGCTCACTGTGGCGCCTATGCGCTCGGTGTCGAGCAGCAGGTCCCAACGGTCGTAACGGCTTGCCCAGTTCACGGTACCATCGGCAGTGACATAATCGGCCATATTGAAGTTGCGGCCCCAGTTATAGATGGTCGACATCGAGTTGCCGAAACCACGTGACTGGTTGTCGATAAAGTTCAGCGATAGCTGAATGGTAACCTGCTCCGATGGTTTGTACATACCCTTCAAGAACGCTGTAATCTGATTTTTGTAGTCCTTGGGTACTACACCTTCGTTACGGGTATAGGCTACTGAAGCATAGGAATTGAACTTCTCGGTACCTCCCGAAACCGACACGCTGTACTTCTGCAACAGGCCAGTGCCCAAGAATTCGCCCAAGTTGTCATAGAGTGTCTCATTAGCCTGAAGGTAAGGTCCCCAGCCGCCACCACCGCTATTCTCGCGGTAGAAGCCTTTAGAGCCAGGGGTGAACATGCTCTGGAGCTTGGGAACACGCATACAGTTGCTGATTTCAACTGTTGCGCTGGCGTCAACCTTGATGGAGCCATCGCGGCTACCGCTCTTGGTGGTAATGAGGATTACACCGTTGGCACCCTCTTGGCCATAAAGCGCGCTTGCGGCGGCACCCTTGAGGACGCTCATCGTCTCGATGTCGTCGGGGTTGATATCGGCAAGCGTGGAGCCTTTACCGCGAATCGCCACACCGTCGACTACCATCAGTGGCTCATTGCTCTGAGAGTTGTTGACCGAGCTAATGGCGCGGATAATAAGTTGGGTTGATGAGTTGGGAGAACCACCACCTGTAGCCACCTGCAGGCCGGCAACCTTTCCCTGGAGGGAGTTGGCGAAATTGGCCGAGCCACCAGCGGTCACCTGGTCGCTGCTCAGGGACTGAACGGCGAAGTTCAGTTTCTTCTTCTCCTGAGTCTGACCATAGGCGGTCACCACAACTTCTTGTAGCACTTGGGAATTGTCCTCCATCTCAACGTTGATGACCCGCTGGCCAGCGACTTTTATTGAGACAGGATTCATTCCCACATAAGAGATCTCGAGGACTTCGCCGTCGTTGACCTCAATAGAGTATTTTCCGTCAATGTCGGTGGCTGTGCCGCGAGTGGTACCCTTCACCTGAACCGAGGCGCCGATAACGGTCTCTCCGTCAGACTTCTGAGTGACAACTCCCGTCACAATGCGGGCATAGCCCGCCATCGCAATGACCGAAAATAACAGTAGGAGTAGCTGTTTTCTCATAATAATTAATGTTTGTTTATATTTTATGTTTTTGATATTTCAAAAGTGATTGATAATCAGCATTGCATGTGATAAGATTTGACACTTTTTGCAACGAGATTATTTCAATTTACAAACTTAATCATTTATTTTGAAAACACATTAATAAAAAATAAGAAAATTGACATTTTTTTGTTTTTTTAGCATTAACTACTATTTTTTACTATCCTTAACACCGCTGTCTCCAATCAACCAAAATAGAACGAATTATTAACGTTTTTAAGTTAAACCCAAAGCAAACAAAAAAGCGCCCAGAGGGCGCCTTCTTGTGGATTGTTAATTATGAACGTTATAGCTCAACTATGAACTATAAACTGTGAACTATTATCAGTTTCCCAGCAGGATATTATATACTGCCATGACATCGGCGCTGGTGATAGTGCCGTCACCGTCGACATCACTGGTAGCGAGGTAGGTAGTGTCACCGTTGAGCAGGTAGTTATAGAGCACTGTGACGTCGGCCGCGGTGACGGTTCCGTCGCAATTGACGTCGCCAGTGACTGCCATTGCGAGCGTGACGGTGTATTTTGCGAGTCCGTTGCCGGGCACATACATGTAAAGCAGCATCTCGTTGCTCTTGTTGCCAGGCACTGCGAGGCAAGGAGTGCTCATAGTGGTGCTGTTGACCACTCCCATTCCATTCTTGGGCAGAGTCCACAAGATGTTCATGCCTGCGAAGTCATCGCCACCGGGGTTCATTGCCAAGCGGTAGTTGTGGCCCTCGGGAGTTGCATAGTCACCGCTGGAATATAGCAAGAAACGCTTGCCTGCGAGCTCAAAGACATCGGAGCCGTCACTAGCTGAACCCTGCTTAAGCAGCGCGTCATTGCCATCAAAACTGTCGATAATAGCTCCAGTCTCCACATTATATTTCGTGGGCTGGATTGCCGCACCGTGCACCAGTGCCTCGGTAGGGCTTAGCGCCTTGATGCGTGGCGAAGTGCCGAAGTTGGCTGCACTAGGGGGATATAGCGCAGTGACATTTGTAACCGTGGTGTTAATGACGTTGCCATTCTGGATTGTCCAGCGTATAATCTCGGTGCTGCGTGATAGAGCGGCAAACACATAGAAGTTGCCCGAAGTCACATCGCCTAGCACGTCGATGTGGTCGATGCGACCATTTGACTCGCTAGTTGAGAGTGTGGCGCGAAGGACAACTGCGCCATTTTCGGGATTCACACTATAGATAACCAGCGGCGTGTTGTTAATCTTTAGCAACATGTTACTGATGAGCAAGTTGCCAGCATCATCAACGAGCACGTTGTTGCAGGGGAAATAATCGCCCTGAACCTCGATCGGGAGATTGATATCACGCAGCCACTCACCAGTATTGGCGTTATAAACACGCAGCGAGCAGTCGGCATTAGAAGCGTTACTGCTTCGGTTTGTTATATACACATTGTTGCCAAGTACTGTGAAAGAGCGGTTGAATGAGCCGTAATTTTCTTGCTCGAAATTGTTGTAGTTACTCTTTACTGAGCGCAGCCAGTTGTTGGTGACAGACACGCCGTCGATGGGCAAATAGGTGTCGTTGTCAACGTCAATCTTGAGCACATATCCTGGCTCTGTAGCGCCAGTAGTAATTTCGGTGATGATGAACGAGCGGGTCTCACTCACGTTGGGGTCACAACCAGCTGCGGTGGTGGTAACGCGCCAGTAGTAGGTACCCTCGCCAAGTAGCGCAATCACGCATTGGAGAGTGAGGTTTCCGTTCTCGCTCTGGAGATAGTTGGCAGTCTTGACTATGTTAGTAAACGCCTCGTCGGTTGCCACTTCGAGCTTGTAGGTGTCGGCACCCACGTCGGCAACGATGAACTTGAAGTTATCGTCAATTTCGGCGCCGTTCTCGGGATAAATCAGTGTAGCTTGCGGTGCGAGGTCGCGCTGAATGGTCATGAACGATGCCACGTCGCTGAGCTTGTCAAACTTGCCAGTCTGCATAGTTGTGATGCGCCAATAGTAACGGGTGGCCGAGGCAAATGTGCTCAGATCAAGAGTCACATGATTCTCGGCAATGCCGTTTTGACTAATCAGCACATTGTTGAAAGCGTTATCACTAGCAACTTCAATCTTGAAAGTGGCGCCATCAACGGCACTCCATGTGAACTCCTGCGACCATTGTACCTGAGCGTCATCAATGGGTGAAATCAGCGTCACCTGCTCGGCCTCGCCAGCAGGAGCATTGAGATAGGCGGGAGTGTATTCGAAGTTGTAGCCATCAACACTCGACACGGCAAACCAGTAACCATTAGCATAAGTATTGGCAAGTGTCACCGAGGTGTTATAAGTCACCGCCACGAGGTAGTCGCTCTTGATGCCTTCAAACTGCTCGCTTGTGATGGTGCTCACATCTACACTGGTGGGGATGGCATAGACAGCATATTTCACGAGCTCGCCATCCACGGCATCCCACGACAAGGTGTTGCCGTTCAAGGCAAAATTCTCGGGGGTGTCGAGGTTGTCTTTTGGTTTCCATTCAAGTGCAGGTGGCAGAGCTTTCTTTGGGAAAATGGTCTGCACCAAGTAGTTGCCAAGTCCCGTCATGCGCGGACCGTTGATATAGCGCGAGGAGTAGAAGTTCACACCTGGCGCATTGTTCTCGGTATACTGGCGGCTGAGCTGCACCTGAGCCACAATCTCCTGCCAGCTGGTTGTGGTGTTGCCATCATTGTCCATAAAATAGATGTTCTGACTGGCATAGTGGTGGCGGTTAAAGTGCTTGGCTATATAGCTCCACCACTGAGTCAATGGACCGAATGGGTTGGTCGAGTGATTTCTCTTCCAGTAGAGCTGGGGCGAGATATAGTCGATTGTGCCTTCCTCAAGCCATGCCAGCGGGTCGCTGAAGAGCGAGTTGTACTGCCAGTCACTGCCAGTAGGACAAGGGGTCACGCCATGCTGCGAGGCGCTGGTGGAGGCTGTTCCTGCCACACCGGCGGGGCCTATCGCGAAGCGCACCTGCGGTTTCACAAGCTGAACCATGTTAAACACGTCGGCAACCATTTGGTTGACCTGAGCGCGACGCCAGTTGGCAAAAGTCAACGTAGTGCCGCTGTTGCGCCACAGCTGGTAGTCGGCAGCACTGCTGTTGGTGGGAATACCACTAGGATAGAAGTAGTCATCGAAGATGATACCGTCAATGTCGTAGTTCTCAATCATCTCACGGCACACATTCACAATGCGCTCACGCGACTCTGGTAAGCCAGGGTTGAGCACGGTGGTGGTAGTTCCCGAACTATTGGTATAAGTGAGCAGGATGCCCGAATCGCGCAACGCTTGGTCCTGAGGGGTGTTCCACGTGTTTTGGCCACCGTTGGCAAAGCGGTAAGGATTAACCCAAGCATGGCACTCGATGCCGCGCTTGTGACACTCTTCTACGGCAAATGCCAATGGGTCCCAACCTGGGTTGGCACCACGAGTGCCTGTCAGGTAGCTCGACCAAGGCTCATAGCTCGACTGATACATAGCGTCGCACATCGAGCGCACCTGGATGCACACGGCATTCATATTAGTGTTGGCAAAGCCGTCGAGGTAATCTATCAGTGACTGTTTTTGGCGTGCTATAACCGCCGCGCTAGTGCCGCGCTCGCTGGGCCAGTCAATGTTAGAAACGGTGGCGAGCCACGCTGCACGCATCTCACGCTTCTGTTCCTCGGCCTTCAAGGCAGGAAACACCAGCGCAAGCATCATAATGAGAATTGTTAGTTTTTTAGCCATCATTTATAGTAGTTAATTGTTTATGTTCTTTTCACCCCACAAAGGTAGAATAATAATTTCAAAAATTATGTCCCCAATCATTAAAAAAGTTTAAATATCTCAAAAAACACCTTTAAAGATGATAATTGGACCAACCGCCTAGAATCAAGGCAATCAGTCCAATTAGCTTCAATTACTCAAATAAAAGCGATTATTTCTTTTTGCTTTTACTTTTGCCCTTTGTTTTGGTTTTGCTTTTGCCTTTACCCTTGTTGCTGTTTTCGATAGCATTATCACTGTCAACACTTTTATTGTCATCTATCATATAAACTTCAATGTCACCATTTTCATCAGTTTCTACGTTTATTGTCTCAGGAGTGGGGACACGCTCAACATTTCCAGCCGAAGAGTATTCATACCTTTTGCTATCGGTCATCATTTGTTCTAAATATATTTTAGATACCGATTTGGGTTTCTTAACCTCCACCACAAGAGACTTTACAGTTGACTTACACTTACGAGACACATAATAACGCTTCTTTGCATTATTATCAACAAACATCAAATACCCATTGCCTTTTATTTCAACAACTGTGGTAGGACTAATCGTTGAGCCCACTTTAACTTCAGAGTCGCCTTGATATACATTAAAAGCCTTCTCAACTTTATAAGTAGTGGTCGCAGACTTATTAGGTTTGGCGTTTGCAGTTACACCTATAACCAAGCAAAACACGATAAATAATAAAATCTTTTTCATAATCTATTTGTTTATTAGTGTGTTTCTTAATAACCACCAGTTGTGCTTGCGCGATAAGGTCTCTATGGCAGCATTGTATATGCTGCGACTCTCGAGCACAAATCCCAACAGCAACAGTATGAGGATTGCATCAAGATACACGCTCTTGTGAACGAACATCAGCAGAATGCCCCAAAGAACAAAAAACAAGAACACTATTGTTACTACACGAAGCACCAAGTTCGATTCTTTTCCGAAGAGACACCAACCTTTTTTGCTGCGTTTAAGCCATCCTAGCACGGAATCCACAATAAGTTCAAACAAGTAGCAGAGTACAAAAGCTATAAGTAGGTTAACCCACGTGTTGGCATAACTGATGTTACGGTGACTGCGTATGGTCTCAACCGAATAGGCCTGAAGCATCACACCTGGCATCTTGCCCAAGGGTGTGCTCCACATGTCACCCTCATCGGTGCAACTTCCCACCATCACGATATGGTCAGAGATAAGCTCCTTGTAAGCATCAACGGAGTCGAGAGGCACCACGACAAACTTAGTTGTGAAGTCGATGGTAAGTTTTTTTTGTGGCTGAAGAGAAAGAGAGTCGAGCACCAAGGCTATCTCCACTGGAAATGAATTCATTGCCATGTCGCCCAGGTTCTCAACAGTGAGCATATTTCTAATGGTCTTATGCTCGAAATTATCGTCTAGGTTGGTGAAGCCCTCTCTCACGCCAAGGGTGTCGGCAAAGAATGAGGACCTCTTGCCCGTAAACGCCTTCGTCTTGCCATCATAGTCAAGTAATCTGGTTCCCCACACGGTATTCTCGCTCATGTTCGTCACTGTCTCCAAAAGAATCATATTGTCATCGGGCTCACCACGCAAGTCGGCAAACACCACATCAATACCCGTGACCCAAGGTTTTAACGAGTCAATTTTAGCAAAGCCACGAGCCAAGTTGCCACGGTTATATTCATTACCTATATCAACGATGGTGATATCCTGATTCACGTCACTCCCTTTGTTGGCAACACGGAAAAACAGATCGGTAGAGGACATGTTGCCCAACGCCTCCTCCAGTGGGTCGAACATCGAGAAGTTAAGCACCACATAATAAGTCAATCCCGTGAGAGCAAACGCCAGCAGGGTGATGAGCAAGTGGTCGATATGAAATATGTATTTCAGAAGTTTCATATAATTTCAATCAATTTGCAAATATAACACATTATTCTAAACCAGAAAACCGTTTGACTTTTAAATTCTCAATTATGGCTCAAAATCCACATTTTTGTTTATTGTTTTATGGCATTTACATAAAAAACAAGTGCTATTTTAATGTAAAATTTGTGCATCTCATCTCAAATGTATATTTTTGCAAAACATTAATAAAAACACAAGACATGAAAAAGACTATTTTTGTAATTCTGCTCATTATTGCAGCAGCGATAGGATATAAAGCCAACGCGCTCATTGGTGATGTGAACGGTGACGGCACGGTGACGGCAGCCGACATTACGGCACTATATGACTACTTGCTCAACGGCGACACCAGCAGCCTCCTCAATGGCGACGTGAACGGCGACGGCGACATTACCAGCGCCGACGTGACATCAGTTTATGACATCCTTCTCAACGGTGAAGAGCCCGATCCTGATTTGCCCGATTTCACGGTCAATGTGGTTTATAATGGCAATGAGGCAACAGTCACAGTAGCCAAGAACATCAGGAACCAGATGACGGTTGAGATTAATGGCGCGCATGTCAACATCGTGGCCGCCCCCGAGCTGCAAGACTCTGTAATCTACAATCTTAGCGGCTCGACTAGCAACGGCTCGTTCTATATGGATGGCGACTATAAGTGCTTTGTGAATCTCACCGACCTTACCATCCACAACCCCGACAGCGCAGCAATCAATATTGACAACGGTAAGCGCATCGACCTCACTCTCAATGGCAATAACACCCTCACCGATGCTACTGGTGGCCCTCAAAAGGCATGCTGCTTCATCAACGGCCATGCGGTGATTGCCGGCTCAGGAACTCTTAACATCACAGGCAACTCCAAACACGCATACTTCAGCGACGAATACACTCGCATCAACAGCGGCACCATCAACGTGACCAACTCGGTGAGCGACGGTTTCCACATCAACCAATACTTCCGCATGGATGGTGGCAACGTGACCATCAGCACCACTGGAGGCGATGGCATTGACGTGGGATGCACCAAAGATCCCACAGACACCAACAATGGCCAGTTCATCATGAACGCTGGTACGCTCAATGTGACGACTAGCGCCAATGCCGTAAAGGGTATCAAGTGTGAGTCAATTATGACCATCGCTGGCGGCTCTATCACATCAAGCACCAGCGGCAATGCCATCTATGACCCCGACAAGGCCGACCTCAGCAGTTGTGCGGCAATCAAGTGTGACAGCACGTTCAACATGACCGACGGAACTATCTACCTCACCAGCACTGGCATAGGCGGAAAGGGTCTGAACAGCGACGGCAGCGTGAACATCAGTGGCGGCACTTTCACCGCTGTGACCACTGGCGACGTGTATGAGTACTCCTCTACCCTCGACACCAAGGCGGGTGGCGTCAAAGCCGATGGCTCTATTATAATCAGCGGTGGTACAGTAAAAGTAGCTGCCAGCAAATACGACGCCAAAGCCTTTAACGGTGAGTGCGGCTTCTTCACCAATGGTGGCTACATTTTGGGCATCGGTGGCAAGTCCTCTACAGTAAGTGCTGGCTACACCCAAAGGTATAAATATCTGCGCAACCAAGTCATAACCGCAGGCTCCACCTACACATGCGAGGGCATCTCCTTCGCCATTCCATCGTTCTACAACAACGCCGCAGCGTTGGTAGTGGTTTCGACTCCTAATCTGTAATAGAAATGACCAATCTACCAGCATTAGCTATTGACATTGATAGAGATAAGCTTCATTATCTCATTTATGCTCGTGACGTTAAGCCAACGATGGCGACTATTGAGCTCAATAGCAGTGACAATCTGAAACAGGCACTTGAGAACGCGGTCTATGACACGCCTCTCCTGCTTGAGGAATATAGTCGCATCACCATCGTTCTGCACTCGCAGCACTTTGTGGTGATGCCAGCCCAGCTAGCGGAGCAGAAGATAGCAAGGCAGGTTTTCGACGCCTCTTTCTCACAGCTTGAAGGCGAACTGATGCTCTGCAAGGTTAAGAACACAGATGCCGCTATTGCTTGCGACGTGCCGCAGGGAGTGACGGCATTCCTCGCCCGCACCTTTGGAACCCCTACCCTGCTTCACCATCTCGCACCACTGTGTGCCTACTGCGCCGAGGCCTACGCCGACGACAACGGCTGCTTGCACATTAATATTAATGACAAAGAGGCCCACATAGTGGCAACGCGCAATGGCAAATTGCAATTAGCAAACACTTATCCCTACCGCTCGCTCGATGATATCATCTACTTCGCCCTTGCGGCATTCAAGGAGTGCCGTTTCGACAGCCGTGCCGACAAAATCTTGCTCACGGGCGACAACGAACTGCGCTCACAACTTGCCGAGCAGCTGCGCCAGCGCATTTCCTATGTCATGCCCGAAGTCTTCCCCGCACAAGCGCTACAATTAGGCAAAGATGTTATAACACTACCTTTCAACCTAGTAACCCTTGCACTCTATGCGAATAATTAGCGGAAAATATGGCCGTAGGCGTTTTGACGTGCCAACCAATATCACTGCGCGTCCCACTACCGACATGGCGCGCGAGAACCTATTCAACGTACTCAATAACCTCGTGGACTTTGCGGGCATGACGGCGCTCGACCTCTTCTCGGGTACTGGCGCCATCAGTTTTGAGCTCCTTTCACGGGGCTGCGCCAGCGTTACAAGCGTGGAGAAGGCCTCGACACAATACAATTTCATCCGCAAGGTCAAGGATATACTCAAGGAGGAGAACCTGGTGCAGATTAAAGGAGATGTTTTCAAATTTATTGGTTCCTGCACCCGCAAGTTTGACCTCATCTTTGCCGATCCACCTTACGACCTGCCACAACTGCCGCAACTGCCCGAACTAATCCTCTCAAGCCAGATGGTGCAACCTGGCACACTCGTCATAGTGGAACACTCTAAAGCCAACGACTTCAGCCACCTCTCCCAGTTTACCCAGCAACGAGTCTATGGCAAAGTGCACTTTTCGTTCTTTACAGTTTAATGCGTTTCACGCAGGTTAGAGGTTCCCTTTCGGACACGTCGGACAAAGAATAAACAAATGGTCGCCCCACTATTGGGAGCGACCATTTTATTTAAAGATTGTAGTGCCTTAAGGCTACTATTTAAACACTTTCTTCGTTGCTGTCTTGCTGCCGTCGCTGTAGCGAGTCACAACGATGTTAATGCCCTGGAACGGTTTGTCGCTGATCATACCAGCAGTGTTCACATAGTCAACACCCACCACCTCGCAGTTGCTATTCATGTAAACACCATTTATAGCGGTAACGATGTTGCCATCACCACTCAAGTTAGCGGGATATACCACGTAGTTATCGCTTGGATCGCCACCACCTCTGAGAACATTCAGCTTAGAAGGACGACTAACAACAGCTATGAAGCGGTAGTTCTGACCTTCTTTCAAGCTTGGCTTAACGCCACCTGTTGTATTGCGTTCCCAACTAACGTTGAGCGCACCTTGAATCTCGGTGTTGTCAGGTGTTACAAACATCTCGCCATCCCACATAGCATAGGTGATCTCGCAAACCTCCTGAATCTTAGGATTCATAAAGAAGTAGTGATCGCCATGCACACCCACAGCACCAGTATTTCCATTGATGTTAAGGTTGCTCTCAATAAAGTTAGCAGGGCTGTACACGTTCATCGTGTAATTGCTGTCATCGGTGAACGAGAGAGTGTATTCTCCGTTTTTGGGGAACACCTCGATGGTGTAGTTCTCATTGTCGATGTAGCGACCAGAAACAGTGCGGGCTGCAATTTTTTTGTTGTTTTCGACAGCACCATTGAGCAATTCGGCAATGCCATTATTTGCAGTAGCCTCGGGGAACTTGAGAACTATCCAGTTGCTCTGATCCCAGTCACCAACCTGTCCATTATGAGTTTGAGTTTCATTATCATAATTGATATTGACATCGCGCATAAAGTCGATTTGACCGTCAATAATTGACGTGGCAACAATTGATGAATTGCCCTCGTCTTTACACCATAGCAAGCCATTGTCGGCATCGGTATAAACAGCTACTAGCTCGTCACTAATCATAAACTTCTGGTTCTTGGCACCGCTTGACTCGATTTGGGCAAGAGTTGCCGTAGTAGTAGTCAATGGTGTCTGGAAACCAATCTCGTACATATAACCGCGATAGTTGCTAACCTCAACCTTGTAAATCTTATTTGCATTAAGGTCTGTTACGGCAATATTATAGGTGCTGGTTGAGCCACTAATTTGAGTTGCTGTTGCTGTTGTTGCGGCATTCAATGTGCCATCAGAATTCTCAGTGCACTCATAAATTTTTATTGCGGCAGGATAGCTGTCACTTGAGCCACCACCCATATAATTACCAGCTATTCCTATACCATATAGCTTCACTGCTGTAACATTGGTTACATAGAAACTGATATTTCTGATTTCTGAGTTTCTGCTACTATTATAACCCAAAGCACGAGATGTTGTATTAGTGAAATAAGTGCCACTGCCGTTATATGGGTCAGAATATGATGGGTTGAATGACCATGTTGTTCCGCCATAGGTGTTGTTATTACTTAATGAACACTCAATCCAAGCTTGCGGATGGCCAGAACCTATAGTGCCACTGTTAATGGCATATCTTGCGCCAACAAAAGCACCATAAACTGGCATTGTGAGCCATGCAACATCATTATCATAATACTCTGTATATTTGTAGATGTTATCTACCAATGCAGTGCGCCATCCAGCATCATCAATAGTAGCATACTTAGCAATGTTTAGATAGGCGTCGTTAGCAGTGCCACCTTCGCGACATATACCAGAGATAACAACAGTTTCCATAAGCTCGCCACTTGTAAGAGTTATTGTGCCTGAATAGACGCCCTCACTAACTGGAGCATTGAAGGTGACTGTAACACTGGCTCCTGACTCAGCATCAGCAACACTGATGATGGATTGATCTATAGAAAATAAGCTATTCAGGTCTGAGAGTGTTACTGAAACATTATCGGTCAACTTATGACCATTTACATTGAAGGTTGCACTTGCTATCTCGCCAGGAGCAGCACGCATAGAAAGTTCATTTGGAGTAACTTTAAGTGTCGGCTTATTGAGTGGTGTCTGGAATCCAATCTCACAGATATAGCTACGATATGTAGCAGCCTCAACTTTGTAAATCATGCTTTCATCAAGGTCGGTTGCCGAGAGCACAAATGTTCCTGAAGTTGCAAAGTTACTTTCATTCTTTATAGCCGCTGTTGATGCTGTTAAAGTGCCATCGGCATTCTTCGTGCACTCATAAACCTTTAGAGATGCTGGATAATTACTATCTGCACGAGATTGACCAAGGCCTAATAATTTTACACCTGTGGTGTTGGTCACATAGAATGAGAATGTTTCCTGTGTAGTGTTTGTTCTTGAATTGTAACCCATTCCACGAGCTGTTGTGCTAGTGAAATAAGATGAACTACCAAGAAGTTCAGCACTATTTCCCCATGTTGTGCCAGCATACTTGTTGTTTGTATTATCCACATTTGTCTCAATCCACTTTTGTGGATGTTCGTTATAATAACAAGCACTCCATGCGCCATATACAGGCAATGTGAGCCAAGCACATTCTTCATTTATATGCTCTGTGTACTTATACAGGTAATTAACATAACTTGTATTCCAACCAGCCTCATCAATAGTTGCATATTTAGCGATGTTGAGATAATTATCACTTGCAGTACCACCCTCATGAGCAAATGCTGTAAGAGTTACTGTCTTGGGCTCGACGCCTGCACAAGCAAGAGTGATTGTTCCTGTAAATGAACCTTCATTTGTGCTTTGGAAGGTAACAGTAACGTTAACAGGATTGTCCTCGCTAATGCTGTTAGCAGGGATAGTTGTTGGAGAAACAGTAAAAACATCATTTGCGCCTGTAAGTTCCACATTCACTGCTTCATTGATAAAACGGCCTGTAACGGCAAACGTCTTTGTCACGCTGTTTTCCAGATCGCTCGAGAATGCAAGACTGGTAGGTTCAACTATCAGCGTAGGGATGGCAGCTTGAGCAGTTCCAGTGATATTGACAGTTACAGAAGATGCACCTGCACTACTCAGAGTTAATGTTGCCTCGGTGTTGCCAGCTACTGTAGGAGCATAGGTCACAGTAATTGTGCCACCTGAATTATTAAGTGAACTATTATCAATGCTATAAACATTAGCACCTGTGAGCGAGGCTGTAATATTCTGCGACAAGTTGCTGCCTGTTACCGTCACTGTCTGAGTGTAGGTGCGAGTGGCATATGCATCAGTGAAGGTCACTGAAGTAGGATTAGCGGTGATAGTGGGACCTTGCGCTGTTCCTGTAATAGGTATTGTAACAGTATTTGCACCAGCGCCAATGGTGGTGAGCACCAGATTTGCTGTTGAAGTGCCACCAGCTGTTGGCGTCCAAGTCACCGTAACAACCTGTGAAGTAGCATCAAAACTGGATGGAGACACACTGTATATGCCGTTAGCATCATTTGTGATTGCTGCAGTGATTTCACCTTGCAGATTATTACCAGTAACAGTTACCGTCTTAGTGTAAGTCTGCCCACTATTACCAGTGAAACTGAGACTTGTTGGACTCGCAGTGATAGAAGGAGCTGTATAAACGCCATTACCAGAGAGTGATACTATCACGTTGGTGGCATTACTGCTAGCGAGAGTAATGGTACCATTATATGTATTACTAACGTTTGCCGTTGGGTTGAAAGTAACGGTAATAGTAGCACCAGTACCATTTTCGGCAGTATTTTTGTAGACAGTAGCTTGGGATATTGAATATCCCGTACCACTTACAGTCAGCGAGATGTCTCCTTCAAGATTTGCACCTTGAACGTTAAAAGTCTGAGTGGCAGTACCACCAGCTGTCACATTGCCGAAGTTAATGCTAGTTGGAGAGACAGTGATTATGGGATCATCTTCACATGGAGCAATATATTTAAGTCCATTCAATGCATCAATCTTACCATATTTTCCAAAATGAGCACTGTTAGCACCTGTTACGTATGAATCCCTGACTGCTGTTTGATTCAACACCTCTTTAACGTCATTAACACTCAAATTGGGATTTGCCTGTAACCATAAAGCCATAATACCAGTAGTGGTTGGAGCTGACATTGATGTGCCACTCATTGAGCCATATCGACTGCCATCACTTGTATTGCCAATGGTCATATATTCTTTTGCCTCTGATTGTGATTGAGGATAGTTGTTTGTGTCATATTTATTAACACCAGCAATTAAAATTGCACCAGGTGCAGTAATATCTGGATAAACTTTACCATCGGGACCACATCCTGTACTATAGCTAGAGAATGGTGCAATATCACCAACGGTGTATTCATCACTTGTATAGGAAACATTATTTGATGTTGTTACCGATTTTCTTGAGACATAAGCACCAACAGTAATGATACCATTAGTTGCAACCTCATTACCAATCGAACATTCATCACTACCTTTAGCAAAAGTGTAGTTTCCATAAGTGCCAGCATAATTAGCATCCATAAAAGAACTCCACGTGCTGGCCCAGCAATCAAATTGAACAGCTGAATTACTAGTGCTAAAAACTAACATTCCAACCGAATAACGGGGAAGAAGTTTGCCGTCACTAGTAGTACTCATGCTGCTAGAACTCTCAGTGGTTGTTCCCTGAACTGTAATATCATAGTAATATTTTCCGCTATAACTATCAGTACTTCGAGTAATTCTTACACTACCATTACTGAAATACGTCGAGCTAAGCGACACCGATGAACTTGAGTTTGGTGTAACTGCGTTGGTTGTAGCAACTACTGAATTAGTTTTTTTATCAATAATTATAAACTGGAATTTTAATTGGGTGCCAGCAGTGCGAGGCCAAACATAGTATTCACTATAATAACTTGAACTATAATAATAAGTATAAGTACAGGATCCATCCACATCGCTATAAGGATTAAACTCAAGTGATGTGCACGCAGGTGTTGAACTAGTGGCTGTGCCTCCAAAATAAATATTTTCACCAGCATCATTGCCGGCAGAAAGACACAAAATACGACCTTTTGCTGTACCATTACTTGTAAAACTACTATAGGCAGAAGCTAGACTACCTGTTCCATCATGAGCTCCGTATTGAGAACCTAAACTAATATTTACAACACATGGTTGACCTGTAGATGTGGCATAATCTTTGATTCTTGACAAAGAGTTAGCAATATTGGTTGAAGTCAAAGAGTTTAGGCCGCATAAGAACAAATCACTCTCTGGTGCCATTCCAGAGTAGGTAGTACCATTCAGTGTTACAGCTCCACCACCTGCTGTTGTACTAGTGTGTGTGCCATGCGATCCATTCGTAACGTCATAATCAGGGAAATTGCTAGTATAAACGCTAGAACTCCTACCTGGTGCATACACTCTCTTAACACGAGTGTTGCCATTTGCATCATTGAAAGCAGTATGCTTAAAATGAATACCTTGATCAACAACACCAACAATAACACCTTGTCCTGTGTAATTGTCACAAAGTCCGTTGTTCACTCCTTCCCATGATTTGCTAGCGTTAGTCATACTACTAGCAACATCTGTTTGGGGTTGCAACAAACGTGCCACGTCAATCTGAATGACATCACTTAAGTTACCAACTTCTTCAATTTTATCAACAGGGATCTTTGCTGTAACAAATTTATCAAATTTTGTCATCACAATAACACCCTTCGACTCTAAAGAGGAAACGTTGTCGGGATTCTTTAGGTAGATAAACGCGTCAATCATTTCAACATTGCCAATAATTTCTATTGGTGCAAAACCAGATTTCACACCACGTTCAATCTCTGGTCGCAATTTAAATTGTCGACCATTGTATTCAGGCAATGAGCTTGGATGAACTTTTTGAATTTCATCAGCATGCATCATCAAGAACATCTGCGTTCCCGCCGACAGTTTGTCAATGCTGTCAGCTAGAGCTATCAATGTCGCCGCCATGGCGACCATGAAAAACATTAGAATTTTTTTCATTTCTTGTCGTTAAATATTTATTATTGATAATTTCTTGAGGTTAATTTTTTACAACAAGCCGCAAAAGTAGTAAAAAAAGTTGAACTAAAGCATTTAAACGCACTTTTTTAAACAAAACTGAATATTTTTTCAACAAAACTAGTAGGGCATTTAATATTGCGCACCACGTAAGATAGGTGGAGGTAATGAGTTTTTTTGCGCTGCACATTGAATAAAGATTTTACATAAATAATCATCAATTTCCCATATATTAAACGAGTGATTAAAGGCATATCAATGTTCAAAGCACAATAAATAATTCGTTGTTATTGGTGCCAATTGTAGTGAATAATTAATCAAAAACAAAAAATTATTTTCACTTCATTGTCTGACAAAATATTTTTCTTATCTTTGCGTGTTGAAATACGCCTCGCGCAGGTTTGAGACTATGGGCGAAATCTGTGCGACGCAATACATCAGGGAAGATTCTAGTGTTGATAGCCAAGAGCCGTTCACACTCACATTCACGATTCAAGAATTACTCACTAAAATATTTTGACATCATGAAACAGAAACGCATTACAGTTGCCATCGACGGTCACTCTTCTTGTGGCAAAAGCACTATGGCAAAAGCACTTGCCAAGCGCGTAGGCTATGCCTACATTGACACTGGCGCCATGTATCGCGCCGTGACGCTCTACTGCCTTGAGCACGACATGATTAAGGGCGAGGAAGTTAACAAACCGCGCCTGCGTCGCCACATCCCTAAGATTGAGATTACTTTCCAGGTGAATGAGGAAGGCAAGAGCGACACCTATCTCAACGGCAAAAACGTGGAGAAAGAGATTCGCGGCATGGAAGTGAGCAACAAGGTAAGCCTCGTGTCTGCAATAGGCTTCGTGCGCCGAGCTATGGTCGCCCAGCAGCAAGCGATGGACAAGAACAAGGGCATCGTGATGGACGGTCGTGACATAGGCACCGTAGTATTCCCCGACGCCGAGCTCAAAGTGTTCATCACAGCTAGCGCCCAAGTGCGCGCCGAGCGACGCTTTAAAGAATTACAGAGCAAAGGCGACACCACCACAACCTTTGAGGAGGTACTTGCCAATGTACAGGAACGCGATTTGCTCGACTCTACCCGTAAAGAAAGTCCATTGCGCCAAGCCGACGACGCCCTACTGCTCGACAACTCCAATCTCACACTTGAAGAGCAAGACGAGTGGCTGTATCAGCGCTTCGTTGAAGCTGCTACTCGCTGATTTAGCAAGAGAGAAGCGATAGTTTTTTCTAGTGACTCTAAAAGTCTAGAAAAACTAACAACCAGCAAGCACAGCTTACGACAAAACATAAAAAATGATTATCGAAATTGACAACGGTTCGGGTTTTTGCTTTGGAGTGACTACTGCTATCCACAAAGCCGAGGAGGAACTTGACAAGACAGGACACTTGTTTTGCCTTGGCGACATCGTGCACAACAGCAACGAGGTGGAGCGCCTCAAGAAGAAAGGCTTGGTGACCATCACCCACGAGCAATTCCGTGAGCTGAAAGACGTGAAGGTGCTGCTACGCGCCCATGGTGAGCCACCCGAAACCTATGAGACCGCCCGCTGCAACAACATCGAGATTATCGACGCTACCTGTCCTGTGGTGTTGCAGCTGCAACGACGCATCCGCAAAAGCTACAATGAGAGCAAGAACGAAGCGCCACCACAAATTGTCATCTACGGAAAACGCGGCCATGCTGAGGTCAATGGCCTGGTAGGTCAAACCGAAGGATCGGCAATCGTCATCGAGAGCCTGGATGAGATAGACCGCATCAACTTCGGGCGCGACATATACCTCTACTCGCAGACTACCAAGTCCCTGCAGGAGTTCCTAGCCCTTGTCAAGGAGATAGAGCAGCGCGCAGGCAACGGCGTGAAGTTCCAGAGTTTCGACACCATCTGCCGCTCGGTGGCAAACCGCATCCCGCAAATCCGAGCCTTCGCAGCCCGCCACGAGCTTGTGCTATTTGTATGCGGCAAGAAATCGAGTAACGGGCGCAACCTCTTCAAAGAGTGCGTTGACGCTAACCCCAACTCCCACCTTATCAGCAACGAGAACGATATCGACCCGCGTTGGCTCGACGGCATCAACAGTGTGGGAATTTGTGGCGCGACCTCAACCCCTCGCTGGCTCATGACTCAGGTGAAAGAATTTATTGAGCGGTGCGCGCTAGCTAATGGGTAATGAGCCCCAGCTTTATAAAGAACTAAAAACTAAATATTTATATCTATAACTATAAATGACCAAACGCACGCTATTTATCATCATTGGCTTGTTGGCGCTACTCGATGTGGCGGCGATAATCATCTACCTATCGGCACCAAACCGCGAAGGGAAGAGTCCGCTAGACACGACCTATGACAACATTAACCAAGGCACTCATACCCAGGCCGATATCCTGCCCGACAAGGCCTCGCTCGACGAGTTTGAGCCCATTGAAGACACAGTGAATTTCATCTCTACCGACAAAGTGGATGACGGCGGAGAGCAGAAGCGCATGTCGTCAACGGTGATCATCAAACTGCAATGGCCCAAGAAAATCAACGGCAGCAACCAGTTCCTAGAGTTGCAGAATGCTCTAATGACCAAGCTCACTGGCAAGACCTACCCCAGCGTCAAGCAGATGGTGGCCGACCTTACTAGTCACCCGAAATTTGTAAAACCCACCACACATTTCACTCGCATTGATAAGGACTTCAGCGCAAGTCACGGAGCCAGCCACACCACGCATCGCTACACCATACAACCCCACTTTGGCACCCACTTTCGCCTAGAAATGATGGTCGTAACCGAGACCCTCGATGGTGGTAAAGAGTCTCGCACTTTCAGCATCATTCACTATGACCGCACACATGGTAAAATCATCACCATCGACCAGATTTTTGACAGCGCATCAACCAGCGATATCATCGCACTTATCAATCAGAGCATTGAGAGCAAAATGATTAAGCAGAACATCGACATGCACGAAGTGGAGACCATTCCAAAAGAGTTTGTCCTAGGCGATAATAATGTGATTTTCTATGTGGAGCAAGGTTCCAACCACTATGAGATAAAAGTGAGCAACGAAGACCTGAGACCATATTTTACCGACTACTACAACGACCTAATTATCAACGACACGAAACTAATTTCCTACTAAAGAGAACAGATTAGGAATTTATATAAAAAACTATTCAGAATCTCTAGAACTTCAAAACTGTCTAGAAGAACTAAAAACTAACTACTATGCAGGATTTGAATCAACTTAAAGCGCTTCTCGACCGTGAGGCGGAAAGGGTGAACACACCCTATTTTATCGATGCCGACCCTGTCCAGTTCCCTAGGCGATTCTCCTCGCTGCGCGACATTGAGATTGTGTCGCTACTCTCGGCAACCATTGCCTGGGGCAACCGCAAGATGATTTGCAACAACTGCGAGAAAATGCTCTCAATAATGGAAAACGAGCCTGCACATTACGTTGAAAGCCAAGCTTATGAGTCTCTTCCCGATGAACTGAACATCCACCGCACCTTTTTCGCACGTAATTTTAAATACCTAATGCGAGGGTTGCGCCGCATCTACCTAAGCCACAGCTCTCTTAACGAATTTGCGCACGCTAACCACGTGGGCGAGAGCGAAGAACCGGCATGGCGACTCGTCACGCTGATGCAGCACGAACTAGCCGAAGCCAACGGCGGCGCAAGCGACTCGCGATGCCTGCCCACAAACCTCGACAACACTGCCCTTAAACGCATAAACATGGCTCTGCGGTGGCTTGTGCGTGATGACGGAATAGTTGATATGGGCGTGTGGGACGCCATTAAACCGTCGCAACTCTTCATTCCCCTTGACGTACACGTGGGTAATACAGCACGAGAGCTTGCTATGACCACTCGCCATGCCAATGACAAGAAGACGGTAATGGAAATCACCAAACTCCTGCGCCAGTTGCGTCCCAGCGACCCCATCATTTACGACTTTGCCCTTTTCGGATACTCAATGAATAATTCATTATCGTGACATAAAAATACAAACTCTCATAAGAGCACCTTTATTTTTCAAAAAATACGTGGAAAATTTTGTTATTTAAATAATAATGTGTAGTTTTGTGAGATGAAAAAGAATAAATTTTAAATTAATCCACTAATAATTTCTACTATGAAACAGTTTTTTATCATCCAAAACAATCAGAATTTTGGTCCCTTGCCAGCCGACCAGTTGAAGCTATATGGGTTAGGACCAAACTCATTGGTGTGGTGCGAAGGTATGGCAAATTGGACACCTGCGAGCCAAGTGCCTGAACTAGCGCAATTTCTAGCGCCAGCAGCACCCGTCCCCCCTGCCACACCGGCACCTCCTGCCGCGCCTGTTCCACCTGCTGCACCAGCACAACCACAGTACTCACAGCCCTATCAGCAACCTGCTCAGCAGCCCTACCAGCAACCTGCACAACAACCCTATCAGCAGCCTTATCAGCAACCTGGTCAACCTGCCCAAAACCCATTTGGAAATATGGACACCCAGGGCATTTTCAAGCTGATTCTATTCCTTGTTTTGGGATATACTGCTATTGCTGGTTTGATTAACTTCATCGATTCTTTTGATCTCTTTGATATTCGCAAGGGCACACTGGCTGGTCTATTCATGCTTTTTAGCTCGTTGGCCACAATAGGTATTTGTGTTGTGATTATCCTGCGAATGATCAAGAACGAGAAATATGGATTCCTTGCATTGGGATTTTTTGCTATTTCCTTCATTTTAGGCTTGCTTAACATGATACTCATCGCATCAAGCTCAAATTTCATCATGCCATTTATAGCAGGAATTATGGGTATTGTAATCACATTGCTTGCAATCATGCCAATGGAGAAAATCAGCGACCCCAACAGCTACAAACAACTCATGGCAGAAGCTACACAGATTGACTACATCTTGCTGGGTGTATATGCAGTGCTCATGATTGGTTTCTTGGTTTTCTTTAAAGTGATGATGAAGAGTGCTTTTAGACTATAAACGCACTTTTTCTGACATAAAACAAATCAGGGACAACGCCAATGGGCATTGTCCCTGATTTTTTGTCTCATCGATTGCCTAATCGGCGAATATTAATCTCTCGGGAAAGTGCTCACGTTAGTGATTTTGTAAGCGCCATCAGCTCCTTCCACCTTGAGGTAAATGTTGAAACTGTCTTCACCTCCCACAACAAACCAATTACCATCGTAACGATCAATAATGATATGATCTGGAGTGACACCTAAGGAGTCATCGGTGCGGCCAGTGATAATTGACCAGTCATAGCCACCATCATCATTGCGGAGCAGATCGAGTGCGGAAGATGTGAATTTAGTCTTCACATAAGGGAAATAAGCCTCATTGTAGATATTTCCATTAAAAACATACTGAGAGTAGAAGTTAACGAGGAAAGCCTTCTCTAGGTCGGCCACATCACCATTATCTAGACGTTCGGCACCCTCTGCAGTATACATACCCTGGTCAACATGCATTTCATTGTTGTTGCTTTTGACAGTCTTGGTGGTCTGGGGTTTGTATTTGCCCTTGCCTTTACCCTTCTTTACCTTGGCACTAGCATCAACAGCGGTGCCCATAATCAATGCTACGATTGCAGCAATAAATAAAAACTTCTTCATAGTAAAAAACGTTTTTTGTAATGAAAAATATGGTTTATAATTATATGACTAATAAATTGATGCAAAGTTTAATTCTCCCTGCCCCCTATCACGTTCACAATCCTCGTTCCACGAATTACAGCACAAACCACAAGCTAGTGTCATAGCGTGGCAGGGCATAGACCTGAACAGCCTTACAGCGAGAGTCGGGCGAGTTGCTGCCATCGCCCACGCTCACTCTCTGTGCCTCGAGCGCCGCAGTCATCGTGCCTAGAGCCTTCTCAGGAGTGTTGTTGTCATTGCTCAAATGGCACAAAAACACCCATTTCAACCCTTCGTGGTAATTGGCAGCCACATATTGTGCCGCCACGATGTTGTCGAGGTGGCCCATGTTGCCTCGCACACGCGCTTTGAGATACTCGGGATATCGCCCATTGTCAAGCATCTGGCGATCGTAGTTGCTCTCAATCATCAGGAAATTGGCTTGACTCATATAATGCGCAGCGCGCTCGGTAATGATGCCCATATCAGTGGCAACGACAAACGTGTTGCCGCCTACATCAATGCTGAAACCCATGTTGTCGATGGCGTCGTGCGACGTCTCAAAGGCAGTGAACTTCATGCCCGCAAGAAAGAACGGTATCTCCTTGAAGATGCTCACCTGATAGTCCTTGATGCGACTCGACACGTTGTGATGCCGCAGCAGTCCTCCCATCAAGCGTGGAGTGCAATAAATGCGCAGATGCTTGTGCTCACGCACCAGTTTGTAAGCATAGCGAATGTGGTCGGCATGGTCGTGAGTGAGCAATATGCCTTTCACCTTGCTAATGCTGATGCCATTGGCGGCGAGGTCGCGATACACATGCTGTGGGTCTACGCCTGCGTCAATCAGCACTCCTCCGTTCTCAGTACCCAGAAACGCGCAGTTTCCACTGCTACCGCTTCCGAAACTCACAAACTGCAACCCACTCCATTGGTCGCCATTGTCATGCGGCACAGTGTGTTGCTCAGCTTGCAAGTCATCATTGTCAAAATCATTGTCATCGATGGCATATTTTTCTATCCATCGGCTGTCGCCAAGCCTCCGCTGGCGATACTTATTGTTATTTTTACTCATTTTTCAATTATCAGCCGCCCCTATGACCTTTTTGCTTTATTTATAAAGCAAAAATATTGTCGGCACCTTGCTTAGGTCGGGCAACTGGTTGAGCCACTGCTTCACCCCTCGCGTGATGATGCGCTCACCATCTCCAGTAATGTCGGTGGCGATGCACAGTTTGATGTGCGGAGGCATTACCTTGCAAATCTCGGCAACGAGGGCATTGTTGCGGTAGGGCGTCTCAATGAAAATCTGCGTCTGATCCTCACGCACAATACGCTGCTCCATATCCTTGAGCTTGCGGGTTCTTTGACCAGCATCGATTGGCAGGTAACCCAGGAAGGCGAAACTCTGACCATTGAAACCTGAGCCCATTAGCCCCATCAAGATGCTCGATGGCCCCACAAGCGGCTTAACCTTTAATCCTCTACTTTGTGCTATTGCTACCACATCAGCGCCTGGGTCGGCAATTGCCGGGCATCCAGCCTCGCTTATAACTCCCATCGCCTCACCACCAATGAGCGGTGTGAGCATAGCGGGAATATCTTCAATACGAGTATGGCGGTTGAGCTCATAGAAGGTAAGCGTGTCAATGTCGATGCTGCGGTCGCACTTCTTGAGGAAACGCCGTGCCGAGCGCACGTTCTCTACTATAAAATGCTTTATCTCTTTAACAATCTGAATATTGTTCTGAGGCAACACAGTATCAAGCTCAACATCGCTGAGCTGCACAGGAATCAGATATAGAGCCGCCTCGGTCATGACAAAAGGGTTGCTATAGCAGTAATTTGCAAAATTAATGCTTTTAGTTGGAAAAAGCTAAAATACCCCAAAAAAAATGCAAAAACACCTTGCAAAAAAATATCAGGCGCCTCACTCGAGGCACCTGATATTCTTTTATTGTCTTGTCATATTAATTACCTAGCAAGATGTTGTAAACCATAGTAACATCGCCAGCTGTCACCACTCCGTCGCCATCTTGGTCACCGTTTACAAGAGAATCAGTGTCGCCATTGAGCAGGAAGTTGTAGAGAGCTGTCACATCGCCAGCGGTTACCACTCCATCACCATCTACGTCGCCAGGAATAACGACAACTGGGCTAAGTTCGCCGTTGTGGTAGATGGTAAAGTCATCAAGATAACCTGCCATGCTAGTGGATCCTCCTGTGCAGGCTACACGGTAACGTGCAGGCACTTGCACAGTAATGGGGAAGCAGATCGTATTCTTCATATTCGGTCCGGCAACAACTGTGGTATTACCCGTTGCGTTTTTCTGTACAGTCCACGTATTACCTTGGTCGGTTGACATGTAAAGCTGCAGGTTGGTGTTGATATTAGTAGTGTTATAGAAATCAAACGAAATCATATAGGTATCATAAGCCACATCGCTAGTCATGGTTGCAGTGCTTGGCTTTTTCATGGCAACAGAAATATTGCCGTTGCCCGCGGTTGCATCAGAAACCGCGGCAGGCCATGCTTTGGCGAGAGTCCAAGTGGAGAGAGTACCTTCGTCGCTTAGAGACGAGTTATTTGACGTTTTGGGTGTCATAGGCTCAAAGTCCTCGACTGCAGTAACAAAGGTACCGTCTAACTTAACATTGAACTTCACCACATCACCTTCCTCGTGAATGTTGTAAAGGACATATTGGTTGGGCTTGTTGTTCCAGGCCATCAAGTTGGGCGTCGTCTCATTAGTAATCATTGATACGCCACGAGATCCCGGGAATGGATCAGTGGGTGACTGTTGAGCTGTAGAACCACCAGCACGCAGCAACTCGTAGTAGAGACGGCTGGCGTTAGCGTTGGGGCCATTATTGTTCCACACACTTGCGTTAGTAGAGTCCATGCGGGCTATAGTCATGCCATGACCTGGTGCGTAGGCATCCCACTTGGTAGATGTCTGACGGTTGTCGATAAGGAAGATTTCTTTGTTGGTAGGAGTCTTGAGAATGTATCCCTCACCAGTAGTGCTTGTGGGATTGAGAGTGTATTCACCCTCAGCTTTGATAATCTGATAGTTGGCAAAGCCTGTTGAATAACGGTCATAGAGGCTGTAAGCCACTGGGGTGCGAGCGTTGTTCTGGTAGTTGCCGCCAGCCATGAGATCCCACTCACCGGGGTGCTGTGACTCGCCTCCAGTAGAAGCGTCGTTGTCCTCATCTGTATCGTAGAGGTCGGGCAATCCCAACACATGGCTGAACTCGTGGCAAATGGTACCTATGCCGTCAAAGATGCCACTGCTTTTGCCATAGATGTACTCGGCCGAACATGCATAGTCGCGTATGTACTTACCATCATATTTCGTGTAGGTATAGAACGCTGAGCGGTGCGGCCAAATGTGATTTGGGCTACTGGGGTCGCTGCTCGATGGGGTATCGGCATAGATAAAGTAAATAAGGTCAACAATGCCGTTGTTGTCAAGGTCATACTGACTGAAATCCACGTCAGGGTTAGCTTTCTGGACTGCGTTTAGAAAGATGTTATAAGCATATTGATCACCTTGATTAACATTGTAATTCACCTCATAAGGACCCACCACGTCAAACTGTGGTGTGAAGATGCCATTGCTGTTGTCGTGGAAGTAGTCACGCACGCTACCAGTACAGCTGCCGTAAGGGTTTGCTGTGCCGTCCTCGTTGGTGTATCCAGTATAATTTTCCTGATTTATCATGTTGGTGTAGAAGTCAATCACATCACTACGTGTGAAATGAGAATCCTTAAACTCAACAAGAATTACCAAACCATGGAAATTGTTGTAGTTGATGCTGTTGAGATGGGGCAGCGCGTCGCGCTGAGCGCGGGCACGGATGCCAGCAGCAATTTGACGCTCAGAGCGCAGATTCTTGCCAGTTGCCTGCAGCCAAGCATTGTCGCTTGCCGAACGTTTGTCGGCATCGCGGGCAATAAGTTTGCTGGCAACCACTTCGTCATTGATAAGAGTGCCATAGGCATAATAGCCTTGGGCGTTCTTAACGATGGTGTAGCCATCAGCAGTAGTCATGTAGTGCATGAACTCATCGCCCTTAATTCTCACTGTCAGTTCCTCGCCATTAGGCTGAGTAACCTTCTGTGGTGTGGGGATGGCTGGCACAGCACTTGCCACCAGGCAAGCCAGCGCCATAAAAACGGTAAAGAATAATTTTTTCATTGTAAAGGTATTTTTGTTTAAAATTTTACACTGGTAAAAGCAAAGTGCAAATTTCGTAATTTTTTTTCAAAGTAACAACAAGTGAGGTCACTTTTCATCTAAATATGCAATTTTCCTCATTATTATAGTTGTTGATAAGAAAAATATATTTAACTTTGCACGTTTAAATAGAATTACAAACGAAACAATATAATCTGGGATATGCAAGAGACTAATCAAGAATCAACGTCAAGCATTAGCGAAAAGAAAAAAAAGAGTTCCACCACATCAATACCCATCAAGGCATACTTCAATGCGTGCGCTCACAATTGGTATTGGTTTGTGATTTCGGCCATAATATGCACCTGTTTGGCATTACTCAAGAGCAAGTCGGAACCTAAGCTTTACAGTTCCAGTGCTACTATCATGCTCACCACTGAGACCAGCAAGCAGGCAGGTAGCCAGGCGCAAGTGTTTGGTGACTTGGGCATGAAGGTAGGAACTGCCGACCTCGGCAACGAGACCCATTTGCTGAAATCTTCCAAACTCATGGAGAACGTTGTAACCCATCTAGGGCTCAATATCCAATACTATGGAAAGGTGTATCTGCGCGAGATTAACACCTACAAGCACTCGCCTGTGCAAATTACCCCGATGCGAGACGCTGAGACGAATTACTCAATATCTATAGTCCCCAAGAGCGAGACGAAGTTTGAGTTTGCCATCAACGGCAGCAAAAACTGGAAAGAGGCGGAATTTGGAAACACTGTTGCCACGCCTTACGGGCCTGTTGCCGTCACCAAGACCAGATTATTTAACACTGATTATGTGGGCTACACAGTGGTTGCGAAGGTTTATACCATCAACAGCGCTGCAAAGAAATATATCGGCTCCTTGAAAGTTGATATGACCGATAGATATAGTGACGTGCTGAAACTATCACTCACCACCGACAACCACGAGCTTAGCATTGATATCCTCAATGCCCTTATCGTTGCATATAACCAAGAAGGTATTGAAGACAAGAACCGCGTGGCACGCAACACCGAGGACTTTATTGCCGAGCGTATTGCCGCAATCTCACAAGACCTTAGTGGAGTGGACAGCCGTATCGCACAACTAAAATCGGCAAGCGCCAACGCATCAATGTATGCCGACGCCTCATCGGGCATGAGGTATCAGGAGAACGCCTCCGATGCTAATCTGCAGCTTAGCCTAGCAACAAATATGCGAGATTATGTGAACAGCGCCCAGGATGACGCCTTGATACCAAGCAACACCGGCATCGCCAACGCTGGTATCGAAGGACAAATCAAGGCCTATAACGACAATATGCTCAAATACCAAAAGATTGCTGCCACAGCTACAGGCGAGAACCCTGTGATTGCACAATTGCAAAACGAATTGAGCACTCAAAAGGCAGGCATTCAAAAAGCAATCAACAACTACATAGGCCAACTAAGCGCCAAGGCTTCTCTAGCCCAATCTCGAGCCTCAACGGCTCAAGCAGGACGTCTAGTGTTGCCCGAGCACGAGAAATCAATCATCGAGGTCTCTCGCCAGCAGAATGTAAAGGAGCAACTCTTCCTATACCTGCTTAACAAGCGCGAGGAAAACGCACTGCAGATGGCCATTACCGAGCCAAATGCCAAGGTAATCGAAAGTGCCTCTGGCAGCAGCGCGCCAATCTCCCCCAACACCAGTAAATTCCTTGCTATTGGTCTGTTGATTGGCCTGTTGATTCCAGCCGCAATCCTCTACCTGATATATTGGATTCTCTCGCTTGACACCAAGATACATACTCGTCACGATGTGGAGGAGAATTGCAAGATTCCGATAGTTGGTGAGATCCCTAGAAAGCACAGCAACCAGAAGAATGAAGAGATTGTCATTTCAGAGAATTCAATAGATAGAGTCTCGGAGGCGCTAAGAATTGTAAGAGCAAATCTCGACTTTATAACCGAGTCAAAAGATGGTGTGGGAACGGTGATGCAATTCACCTCTACACGTCCTGGAGAAGGAAAGAGCTTCATCGCCCTGAATCTCGCTCTTACTTATGCTTATGTCAACAAGAAGGTTGCCGTTGTCGATCTTGACTTGCGCAAAGGACGATTTTCGGAATATGCCAATGCTGAGAGCAATTTTGGCGTGAGCTCATTCCTCTCAGGCAAGACATCCAATATTGATGACATCATCGTCAAGGGAAGCATTCACGAGAATCTCGACATCATACCTATTGGAGCCATTCCTCCCAATCCCACCAGCCTGCTGATGAATAAGCACCTTGAAGAGCTCATTACCGATTTGCGCTCTAAGTATGACTACATCATCCTCGATACGGTGCCATTTGGACTGATTGCCGACGCGACACTTATCAACCGCTTTGTCGATTTCACTGTTTATGTGATACGCGACGGCTTTATCGACAAGAAGTTCTTGTTCGACCTTGAGAAGGCTAGCGATGAGAAGAAACTCAAGAATCTCACTATCCTTATCAACGACATCAAGATTGACAAGAAGAACTATGGTTATGGTTACGGTTATGGCTATGGTTACGGCTACGGAAACTATGGTTATAGCTATGGCTACGGTTATGGCTATGGTCACGAAGACGAGAATAAAAAGAAGAAACTCAGCTTCAAGAATTTGAATTTGAACAAGACTTTGAACATAAAGAAAAAGAAGAAATCTTGACAAATTTTTGAAAACACCTACCACAAACGTCGCGCACACACAGCAACGGCACTTGCTACTGCGCGACGTTTGTTTGCCTCAATCACAAAATCACAATCACTCTGATTCCAAAATATGACCATCCTGAAAGGAAACGACCTATTGAGCAAAACGCAGTGCAATGCCTTGCGTGGAATTGCCATTATTGGCATCTTCCTGCATAACTTCTGTCACTGGCTTAATCCCAAGATTGTCGTTCTTGAGAATGAATACAATTTCAACCTCAATTTCAGCCAGCGAATGTGGGACTATCTCACTGGCGGAGGCATCGACATGTATTTCCCTGTTCAGTTCTTCTCATTCTTCGGTCATTATGGAGTGCCCATTTTCTTGTTCCTAAGTGGCTTTGGACTAGTAAGGAAATATGAGGGAGCAAGAAGTGAAAAGAGCAGTGCCACCCAGTTCATCATCTATCAGTGGAAAAAGCTCTTCAGGCTTATGCTATTGGGACTGATAGTGGGACTCTTTGCACATGCGGTATATAACGCGTTCTACAAAGTGGATTGGTTAAAGTACTTGATTGCACAGCTGTTGCTGGTCATCAACGTGCTGCGTAAACCCGAACTCAATATCATGCCTGGACCATACTGGTTCTTTGGGTTGATGCTGGAAGTTTATGTGATTTATCGTCTAATTGTCTATCCCACAGGCAACATCAAGAAGCGAGGATGGAAATGGCTAGGATGGTTCATACCGTTGGCGCTGGTGCTAGTGGCGTGGCTTATGCAGGTGCCGCTCACAAATCGCCCTGTATTCATCCGTTATTTGCGTTACAATGCCGTCGTTGCCATGCTGCCGTTTGCCGCTGGAGTGCTAATGGCAAGATATGGATTTCCAAAACTTCCCAAATGGATGTGGGCGACCGTTGCCATCGCCGGACTGCCTGTGCTGATGCTTGCCAACCTCAACTTCTATGCCTGGCTGTGGGGGCACCTAATTGTGATTGCCGGCAGTGTGAGCTTCGTCAAACTCTTTGAGGCAAGAGACGCCACCATCCAGAAGCGACTCGATGCCTCAATCAAGCCACTGGTGTGGACGGGAGCTTTGTCGTCTTGCATATTTGTAACGCATCCGCTTGTACGCCTTCCAATTTTTATGGAAGTGATATGGGGAGGCCAAAGAATAGGACTCTGCCCGCAGTTTTACTTGTGGCTGGTCATTTACATCCTCCTCACCCTGCTGCTCGCCATGGGATACAAATACTACCTGGAGCTCTACCCTGCCCCAAAACTGAAGACGAAGAGTCACTGAAACACAAAAAAACAGCAGCCACTGCTTGAGTGCTGCCGCTTAGGGGATTAATGCGCCATGAAAAAACTTACAATCTGAAGGCAATTGGGATAATACAGCGCACGTTGACCTTGGAGTTGCTTACCGTGCCTGCTACCCACTTTGGCATCTTGCTGATGACGCGCATCGCCTCACGGTCAAGACTCTCATCGCCCGAACCTTGAATCACTTGAATATCAAACAATTTGCCGTCGGTTCCAACTACAAAGCTGCACAACACGCGTCCCTGGATGTGATTATGATAAGCATCGTAGGGATATTCGCGGGTCTCGTTGATGAAGTTTATCATGCTGCGCTCGCCACCAGGGAACTGTGGACGCACGTCAACGCTCTCGTAATCATATACCAACGTGTAGCCGCTCTTGTTTGGCGACAATGGATTACAAGTGGTGACATTACGCATGTGCTGCGCCGAGGCATCAAAGAGCAATGCACTCAACCCAATAATCAGCAATGATAATGATAAACGCGAGAGCTTCATAACAGCATTTTCAGTTAGTTCAAGCAAGTGTCAATTAGTGTTCTGAACCGCCATTTCAGGTGGTTTTCTACTTTTTCCTTGCAAATATAGTAGTGATTTCATAAAAAACAACAACTACTGGTGCTCATTTTGGTAATGATTAATAAGGTTTTTGGTTTTTTTACAAAAAGATGCGTTTTTCATCGCTATTGTAAGGAAAATTAAACAATTAATGAGCTTAAAAATTGATGTACTGCAAGATATTGAGAATTTATAAAACCCACATTAATACTATAATCGCTTTTTTCTCGTTATTAAATAATGACAATGAAATTTTGGACAAAAAATATAATCTCGTTACTGCTCTTGGCGGTTAGCGCTATGACGGTTGCCGCCCAAGACGGCACCACGGCCTACCAGTTCCTGAATGTGCCGGTTTCATCGCATGTTTATGCCTTAGGAGGACACAACATCTCTATCATCGATGATGACATCAACCTCGTGGAACAGAATCCCGCGCTGCTGGGCAAGGAATTTGACCACCAGGTTGGGCTGAATTATATGCGCTACATTGGCGGCACCAACTTCATGGGGGCACGCTATGGCCAGGGTGTGGGCGAGCACGGCGCTGCGGGAGCAGCGATTCAGTATTTTGGCTACGGCAAGATGAATGCCACCGATCCCAGCGGAGCAATTGTGGGCGAGTTCAGCGCCAGCGACTTGGCGTTCACCCTCACCTACTCTCACGACATCAGCGACCGTCTGCGTGGCGGTATCAACCTTAAGTACGTCCACTCCAGCTACGAGACCTACTCTGCAGGCGCCATCGCCGTGGATTTGGGTATCAACTTCTACAACCCTGACAACGAACTGTCGCTCTCGCTCGTGGCAAAGAACCTGGGAGGTCAGGTAAAGAAGTTCAACGACACTCGCGACAAACTGCCGTGGGACATACAGATTGGTATGACCAAAGGACTGGGTTCAACGCCATTCCGCCTATCGGTAACCGCCTATAATCTTACCAAATGGAAACTCCCCTACTACGAGCCAGCCGACAAGAACAACACCTCGAGCGACTTGGTTGAGAGAGACAAGTTCGCCAGCAACCTGTTCCGCCACCTCGTGTTCGGCATCGAGTATCTGCCATCGAGCAACATCTACATCGCCGCGGGCTACAACTACAAGACACGCACCGACATGAGCACCTACAAGCGCAACTTCCTGTCGGGATTCTCCATTGGCGGCGGCATGAAGGTCAAGGCCTTTGGCTTCGGCGTCGCCTTCGCCCAACCACACACCGGCGCCACCACCTTTATGGTGAACCTTATCACCTCGATTGGAGAGCTGATGAGGTAATTCCTCAATGCAGAATCATACTCCATTTAGCACAAGCGGACAAGGCAGGCCTTGTCCCTACATCTCTATCCCAACAACTCACGTGGGACAGTTTTTGAAAAAATTTTCAAACGATTAAGTACAATTAATTACATTTTCATTAGATGCAGGAATCATAGCCATTCGGCTTTTGATGATTAATGACGATTGATTCTCGCGTGGGACACTTTTTTATTTTTTTTCAGACGATTAGTTACGATTAAAAACAATTTCATTAGATACTGGAATCATAGCCATTCGGCTTTTAATGATTAATGACGATTGATTCTCGCGTGGGACAGTTTTTGAAAAAAATTTTCAAAGGATTAATTACGATTAAAAACAATTTCATTAGATGCCTCAAAGTGCCCTTCGGGCAGAAATCTCGCAAATCCAAAACTTATCAAACAAATAGTATAACTCAAGATTTATCATTAATGCCCCTCGGGAAGATCTCTCGCAAATCGAACAAATATTATTTCAAAGAGCGCTTGTGTTGTGGCGAAGATAAATAATAATGTGTTGAGGAAACAATAGTAAAAAACGGCAAAAAGTAATGGTGATTTTGCTCAATTTGCGGAGAACTGATGATGATTTTGTGCCAAAAAGGTGAAAGGTACATTTTGCCTGCTTGTATCTGTCAAATAATCAGACGTTTGCCAAAAGTAAAGGTACATGCAAATTATTTGTTTGTTGTTGTTTTTTGTGATAACTTTGCACGTCATATTAACAGTATTGTTTACTATCTATGTTTTCGCCATGAGAAGGCTTTTGTACATATCATCACTTTTAATAGTGCTAGGTGCAGTGATGAGCTGCAACCGCAGTGTAGACAAGCGGCTCGTCCTTGCCGACACGCTTATGTGGACACGCCCCGACAGTTCGCTTGCCATTCTTGAAAAAATCAATCGCGACTCCCTGCAAGGAGAAGAAAACCTTGCATATCATGCGCTCTTACTCACACAAGCTAATTTCCGTTGCAATATTCCACTGACAAGCGACTCCTTAATCAATAGTGCACTTGACTACTATAGCGATAACCACAACCGAGAGCACTACACTCGCTCACTGTTATATAAAGGGGGATATTATGAGTTTAGCGCTAATCAACCCGTTGAGGCCATTAAGTGGTTCAAGCAAGCCGAAGATAATGCCGACAGCACCGACTATCGCAACCTTGCACAAATCAATATGCGCTTGGCTATGTTGTACTTCAAACACTATGCCAGCAACAACCTAGACCTAGAGAAATTCAAGAAATCATTATATTATTATGAGAAGCTACATGACAAAAGAATGTCATTGTTAGCCACTATGTATATAGCTAGTCTTTACAGAATTACAAGGAAAGATACCGCTGAATTATTATACGATAAAGCTCAGGCTCTCGCAATTGAACTTAAAGATTCTAGTCAGTTGTATCAATCTATTACTGGGAAAGCACTTCTCTACCTTGTTGATTCATCATACACTGACGCTAAAAATTGTATGCTTCAGGCACTATCATTATCAAACGGCAAAATGGAGAATTCACATTATTTCATTTTGAGCGAAGCATATTCCAAATTAGGACTTGTTGACTCGTCAGAGTTTTATTTCAATAAAGTCGATTTAAACTCATGCAATTCTTATGACAGCGTCATGTTTTATAGAGCACGCAAAGAATTAGCTATTGCAAAAGGCGATTTTGCCAATGCAACTAAATATGAAAATAACTATCTTAACTTAACCGATTCATTAGAGCACAACAAGGAAAAGTATGAACTCAGCAAGTTTGAGTCTGATTTTGACAACGAAAGAATTGCTTCTAAAGCCAAGAAGGTGAACTCATTAAACAAAACCATATATTTCCTAATTGCTTCGTTTTTAGTTTTTGCACTGGTTGCCACAGCATTTTTTATCATCAGCAGGAAAAAGCGCAAGAACCAGCAGCAGGTAATTGACGAGTTGAAGGAAGAAAGTTTTGTCAATTATGAGGAGTTGAGGAATAACCTTGCTGACTTTGACAACCATTTCAGCAAGACAATGAATGAAAAGTTGAAATCTCTTGAGGAGATTATGACTGGCGCCTACAATCCAAAACAGGATTCAAAGAGCAACGAGGTTGAGCATAATATGTCGCCTATTGCTGATGATGACACGAAGTTCTGGGAAGGGCTGTATTCCTATATCAATATCAAGTATAATGGCGCGATGGACAAGATAGCCAATGATTTTCCGCAATTGTCGGCAAGCGACTTAAACTTCATCAAGTTGATGTGCTGCGGATTCTCGGATGCCGCCATTGCCGTGTGCAGGAACTATAGAAATGTCGCTTCCGTAAGAAGCCGGAAAAATAAGATTAAAGAAAAAATGGGAATAAAAGAAACCCTTGCTGATTATGTGAAAAATATCATTTGCGATAAATAACCAATAATTCTTGTGGAGTAATATGGAAAGATACATTTTCAACTACTGCAATTGGTTAATTAACAGATGATTGTAAAAAGTAAAAATACACCCATTTTTCTTGCAAGGAAAAATAATTGTTCCTAACTTTGCAACTAAGGAGTTTGAGGAGTTTAGGAGTTAAACAATTCTCCATTACTCCAAGCCTCCGTAGAATAATATAACAATCTGGCGCAAGCCAGCTTTTCGGCACCGAAAGGTGCAGCTTTGTGAGATTATAGTGCCCTCATGGGCTAACCGAGACGCAACGATTCACTCGCAAAGTTGCGAACAAAGTTCGTCGCAAAGCCTGCTTCGCAGGATAATATAACAATCTGGCGCAAGCCAGCTTTTCGGCACCGAAAGGTGCAGCTTTGTGAGAGAATAATTTTTTGTTGTTTTAGTTGTTGGTTTTGTTGTGATCGTTGTTTGATATAACTGCGACATAGAGATAAGATTAAGTTTAACACATAAAGATATACAGCGATGAAAAAGTATGCCCCTTTACTTTTATTATTACTGACTATGGTGCTGTTTTCCTCATGTGAAGA
>JAGCRW010000040.1 GCA_017964485.1 Muribaculaceae bacterium
GGGCGCTTGTTGTAGTAGACGGGTAACTGACCGACGCTCACTGGAACTGACACGGGCAGTCGGCCAGCGGGGTTGTAGTCTCCGAAGAGCACGTCGGCAACAGCTTTTCCACCTTCCTGACCGGGATAGTAAGCCGTGAGTAGGGCGTCGGCATGTTGTGCTGCCCAACTCTTATCCATCGGGCGTCCCTCGACGTAGACCACGACGAGCGGTTTGCCGGTTGCCTTGAGGGCTTTGAGCAACTGCATCTGATGACCTAAGGGGGTGAGTGTGGCGCGATCGAAACCCTCGCCGCAGTCGATATCCTGAAGTGTTTGCTGTGTGGCATCAGCAGCACCAGTTTCCTTGTAGTTGGTCTTGAAGTCGCGTGCCGAAGAGCCTCCCACGACCGCTACGATAACATCGGCATCGCGGGCGGCAGAAACGGCTGCGGAAATGTTGGATGTAGTGGTGTCGCGAACGGCACAGCCACGAACGTAGCTTACCTGCGGAGCATTCAACTTGGCGCGTATGCCGCTAAGAATAGTAGTAACATTGCCTTCATCCTGTGGCGCTGTGTAGTCGCCAAGTAGATTATAGACATTATCGGCATTCGGACCGCAGACCAGCACCTTGCTCGTTTTGTTCAGGGGCAGCACGCCGTTATCGTTCTTTAATAAGGTGATGGATGCGCGGGCCATATCAAGCGCTACCTGCCGATGGGCGTCAGAACGCACCAGCCGTCCGGCAGCATCCTCATCGACAAAAGGATGCTCGAAGAGCCCCATCTCGAACTTCATGCGAAGGATGCGGCTAACGGCTTTGTCGATGTCGTCAACCGTCACCATTCCTTTCTGAACAGCATCGGTCAGCTGTGCAAAAGCCTGTGCTCCTAAGTCAGCATCAACGCCGGCATTGAGGGCCATCACGCCGGCCTCCTGGCGGTTACGGGCCACATGATGGGTGTTCCAAATCACATCGATGCTATACAGGTCGCTCACCACAAACCCGCGAAAGCCCCAACGATGGCGCAATACGTCTGTGAGCAGTGCTTTATTGGACGTGGTTGGTGTGCCATCAATAGTGTTGTACGAGGTCATTACCGAGAGTGCTCCGGCATCGATAGCTTTCTTGAACGGTGGCAGTAAACACTCTTCGAGCTCATGCGGTCCGGCAACTGTAGGTGAACCATTCTGTCCAGCCTCCGTAGTGCCGTAACCAACGAAGTGCTTTATCGTCGCAAGCGTGGCGAAGGGATTTTGCAGATTACCGCCGCCCAGTCCGCGCACCATTGCAGCTCCCATCTCTCCGCTCAGCACAGGGTCCTCGCCCATCGTCTCTTCAACGCGCGACCATCGAGGATCGCGGGCCAAATCGAGCACGGGGCCGTAGCTGATGTGCCCGCCCTGCAGACGTATCTCACGAGCAATGACTGCTCCCGTCTGTTCCATAAGCTGTGGCGACCACGTAGCGGCCATGCCCAGCCCTGTAGGAAAGACGGTTGTGCCTATGGCCATGTGGCCGTGAGGTGCTTCTTCGGCTAAAAAGAGTGGAATTCCCAAGCGCGTGTGTTCGATAGCATAGCGTTGCAGCGCATTGGCTGCCTTAGCCGCCAACGTAGGGTTCAGGCCGTCGGTAAGTGTCTTTTGTGTCCACGGGTCGGCGCGAAAAGTGGCCCAAAGCATACCGATATGCCGCTCGGCAAGGTCTTTCTTGAAACTCTCAGAGGGGTGGATAGTGTCGCGTAATGAGCTGATGGTGTAGTAGTTCCACGCGAGAGCACAACACATCTGCCCTACTTTCTCTTCGAGCGTCATGCGGCTGAGCAGGTCGGCCACACGCTCTTCTACGGGTAGTTCAGGGTTCTTGTAAGGTACAGATGCCTGCCGACCGGCATATGTCGCCAGCGATAGTGTTGCAAGCAGTAGCGCTATAATGGTTTTCTTCATCTCTCTTTCTGTTGTATCGCTACAAATATAGGAAATTTTATCTATATTATGAACAAAAATCATCAAAAATCGAATTAGACCCTCAAAAAGCCATTCGAAACCTTCAAAGATGGAAAAATATTTCCTAAATTTGCAACGAGAAAAAGCTGACACAATGAAGAAACTCACGATGATTTTGCTGATGGCGCTGCTGACAGTGAGCTGCGCGAAGGCTGCCGACAACTGCAAGCACGACGGCAGCAGGTATACCGACTACGTGAACCCCTGGATAGGTACGGGTGGTCACGGACATGTGTTCCTTGGGGCGAATGTGCCCTTCGGGCTGATACAGCTTGGCCCTACACAGCACTGCCGAGGTTGGGATTGGTGCTCGGGCTATCATGCCAGTGACTCGGTGCTCACGGGCTTCAGTCACATGCACCTCAGCGGTACGGGCGTGGGCGATTTGGGCGATGTGTTGTTCCTGCCCGTAGCCCATTGTAGTAGTAAGGAGACGCGCTTCTCGCATGCCAACGAGACAGTGCGACCGGGCTACTACGCCATCCGACTGCAGCAACCGAACGTCTTCGTAGAGCTGACGGCAACGCAGCGGGTGGGTTTCCACCGCTATACCTTCGGGGCCGACCAACAGCGGGCAATGATGCGCATTGACCTGAAATGGGGTATTGGCTGGGACCGTTGGGTGGAGAGCAGCATCCAGCAAGAGACGCCGACGTTGATAACAGGCTCGCGCCGTTCGTCGGGATGGGCAAAAGACCAGCAGGTGTTCTTCGCTGCAGAGTTCTCTACGCCTGTGAGCATCAAGCGGCAGGAGGGCGACAGCATCATGGTGTTGACCATCGATGATGTGACGAAGCCCGTGCTCATAAAATGTGCGCTCTCGGCCGTCAGCATCGATGCGGCAAAGGCAAACATGAGGGCCGAATTGCCCGGATGGGACTTTGCAGGAACGGTGGCAGCGGCCGACAAAGCGTGGAACGACGAGCTGGGGAAGATTATCATCGAAACCGATGACTCTCGCGCACGAACCATATTCTATACAGCGATGTACCACACGATGACGGCCCCTTCGGTGTTCTGCGACGTCACGGGCAGTTATCGCGGTTCTGACGGGAAAGTGTATCAGGGCGACTTCACCAACTACACCACGTTCTCGCTCTGGGACACCTATCGAGCCGCCCATCCGCTGATGACACTTATACACCCCGAGAAACAACACGATATGGCTCAGACGTTCCTGCACATCTTTGAGCAGCAGGGGAAACTACCCGTTTGGCATCTGATGGGCAATGAGACCGATTGTATGGTGGGAAACCCCGGCGCAGTCGTACTGGCCGATATGGTGCTGAAGGGGTTTGTTGACGATAAAGAGGCCGCCTTCCGTGCGATGAAGGCATCGGCAATGCTCGACGAGCGAGGCATGAACCTGCTGAAAAAGTACGGCTACATACCTTTCGACATTGACGGCACCGTAGAATCGGTGGGCAAGGGACTGGAATATGCGCTGGCCGACGACGCTATTGCGAAGGTCGCGAAGCTGTTGGGCAAGAAGACTGACTACAAATACTTCTTCAATCGCAGCCGTTCGTACAAGCATTATTTTGATCCTAAGACCGGTTTTATGCGCGGAAAGAGCAGCGAGGGAAAGTTCCACGAGCCCTTCGACCCCGTTGCTACTACCAGCCGCCATCACGACTACACCGAGGGGAATGCCTGGCAATACACCTGGCTCGTGCCACACGATGTTGACGGGCTGGTGAAACTCTTCGGGGGTAAGGAACGGTTTGTCGAAAAGCTCGACTCACTCTTCATCATCAGTAGTGATCTGGGCGAAAATGCACCTCCCGACGTGTCAGGACTGATAGGACAATACGCTCACGGCAACGAGCCTAGCCATCATGTGCTGTACCTGTACAACTATGTGGGCCAACCCTGGAAGACGGCACAGCTGGTTCGCCGGACGATGAACGAGCTGTATAGCAACGACCTTGATGGGCTCTCGGGCAATGAGGACGTGGGCCAGATGTCGGCGTGGTATATCCTCTCCTCGCTGGGACTCTACCAGGTGGAGCCCGCAGGAGGGAAATACGTCTTCGGCAGCCCCCTCTTCAACGAGGCGACGCTAAACGTAGGCAACGGAAAAACATTCACCATCCGGGCTCACAACAACAGCGCGGAGAACATTTACGTGCAAAGCATAAAGCTGAACGGCAAACCCTACACGAAGTCCTACCTGATGTTTGACGACATCGTGAAGGGCGGACTGCTCGAGTTTGAGATGGGTAGCAAGGTTGCAGGGCTATAAATTCGCCCTAGAATGTGAGGCTTATGCTATGACATAGGGGGAGCGCACGCTCCCCCTTTTTTGACATCTTATGCCACAATAAGTTATTTCGGGGTATCAGTGTTGCTTTTTGTTAAGCATCAGCAGTGCTATCATTCCTGCCAAAATGTTGGCAACGAAGGCGGCTGCTATGAGCAGTAAAACGACAGCCAAGCTGGTAAGTGCCGAAAGGCCTCCAAGCAACATACCAGCATACAACATTGGCATGACCATCACAAGGGGCTGAGCCATCGACCTTACTTGAGGCAGTATGCTCTCACGCCAAGACTTTTGAACTCTGGACTCTTGATGCATGCCGCGCTGGTAGTTGAGCATAGTCTGGAGCATCGAAGCCGTCAGGCATGCCATCAGCACCGAATAGACTGTCAAGAAAACACTTGTCGGCAGACATAGCATCGCACTGCCAGCTACCACTATGCTGCCCGCCAGCATCGAAACGGCAACAGGCACCAGCATCTTTTTCCACATGGATTGAAATGGATAGAGGCACCAGCCAATCGACAAAAGCACTACTAGCAGGTACCATAGCAGATAGGCCCACCAAGCATTAGTTTGGTAAACCAGCCACACAACGGCAACCACAAGCGCCATCTGCGCCACCGTCGCTCCAAATATCACCAGCATTCGTCGCAGCATCTTCCTGTCGATGAAGGCAAGCACTATTGTTGCTACAATCACTAAACACGCCACAATGATTGAGCCCAATAAAGAGATTTCTTTTACTATCATAGTATTTAAGTTTTTAGATGCACAAAGTTACAACATTATATTTAATTGACGCATAACTATGGTTGGGAAAAATCGTCGCATCTTTCTTCTAAAGAAAAAACAAATTTCTTGGCTTATAAATCGGTTTTTTGTGTAACTTTGCAGTGCGAAGCATCGAGGCTAGCAAAAATCATTATTCTCCTGTAATTCAAACATTTTAGACAATGCGTTTATATACAATTTTAGCAATAGCACTTGTCGTTCTATCGTCGTGCAACTCAAAGCCAACTGGTAATGTAAAAACCCAGGAGCCAGTTGACTCATTGGTCAACATTGAATCTGTCGATTCCAATGAAGTTCATAATGAATATTTTAATGACACATTGGCAAATTGGACCGATTCTGAGATTGTAAATAATCATCACGAGCTTGTTGATGTGGCTCAATATGTGTGGCTGATGAACCGCCATGATACTGTTCCACAAAACATAGACTTTTTGTTGAAAGAGGTGGAGAGAATAAACCCAAAACTTGTGGCTTATTATGATAAGCATCACAAGGCTCGCGGCTTGAATGAAGAACAGAAAATCGACTCAGTTCTGAACGAAATAGAGAATGTTTATGAACCAATGACGTCAGGTTCCACATGGTCAATAATTGGAGGACAAAGCGTATACCTTGCGTTAGATTCCTATCGAGAGGCTTTATTGTTCTCTAGAATGTTGCAGAAGGCTCAAAATGAGAAACTGCGTGCAGCGCTTCGTGAAGAGATGCTTAAATGGAGAGCTTTTGAGCACAATTTGTCCTTATATTTCTCAGGTGTCGCAAGATTGTACTATTGGGGTGGTTCTATTTCCACTCCAGCAAGTCTCATGGCTCATCAAGGAGTTATTAGTTCAAGAATTGAAGACCAAAAGAATCTATGGGCTATATTGTTCGACAAGAAGGTTTTGAAATCGGGAGTTAACCTGAGCCAAACTGAATCTAATTTCATGCAAAGCCTAAAGCAACCTTTAGACAGAGTATATTCTGACGACCTTAGCAAGGATTTTGAAGACTATGTCGAGGAATATAAAGGAACGCAAAAACTGCAATCTGATATCAAAAACACTTTGAATCAATGGTTGAAAGCAAGAGAAAGTTTAGGGCTTGCCGCAAACCTACAGAAAAATGAATTTCAGTGGGCAACCGAAGCGTTACTGACAAAGTATAGCAAAGATGTGATCACAATTGCAACAAACCCTTAATGCCACAAAAGATATCTATCATTCCAGTTTTGACACAGGGGGAGCGTGCGCTCCCCCTTTTTTGACAGTACATTCAAGACCTTAATAATTGCAATTGAGAAAAAAGTATAAAAAAGCCTCTAATATTTGGCAGAATGATTATATCCTACTATTTTTGTGGGTGAATAGCGACATGTGCAAAGGAACATGAGCCTATAGCAAAAATGGACAAATAGAAACAAGAGAGTTTTTTAAATATTATCAACTAATTAACTAAACAATTTTTCTTATGAACCGAAATTTACTTTTAACTTTGGTTTTATGGGTAATGGCGGCATGCATGCCAGCTATGGCCCAGAACAGTTTGACCGTTTATGACGGTGATGAGGGCAACGCCTATGTTCCCGTTTATGGTTACTATTGTGACGCTTACCTGAAGTGTGAGTTTGTCATTCCTGCTGGCGATCTTACAGCTATGAAAGACAGTGCTATCAATGAGATTACATGGTATTTGAAAACCAAACCTACCAAAGCTTGGTCTGACAACTTCCAGGTGTTTATGATGGAGGTTGCAGATGCCACAATCTCTGATTTCTATGGTCCTGAGAATGCGACTATTGTCTATGAAGGCACCTTCGATGCCAGTGGCGAGAACTTTACTCTTGTGCTTGAGGAGCCCTACGTCTATAATGGCGGCAACTTGCTCATCGGTGTATATCAAACCGACAAGGGCGCTTACAGCCAATCTTCATTCTATGGCATGACCGTGAGTGGTGCCAGCGTTCAGGGCAACAGTTATGGTTCACTGGAAGGCATTACTGCCACTCAGCGCAACTTCATTCCCAAAACAACGTTTAGTTACGCTCCTGCAGGCGCTGCTGTTTATGCAAAGCCCAAGAACCTTGCAGCTAGCAACATTGGTCCCAACGAGGCAACCCTCACTTGGGAGGCTGGCAGCACCGAGACCGCTTGGAACGTAGAGTACAAGAAGGCTACCGAGACAGAATGGACAGCGGCAGGTGAGGTAAGCGAGCCAACCATCGTTCTCGACGCTCTTGCCAACGGCTACTCTTATGAGGCTCGTGTTCAGGCCAAATTTGATGACGGAGTGAGCAACTGGGTTAAGGTTGAGTTTGCAACACCATTGTGCGACGAAGAGGACCAGGGCGAAATCTCTTACACTCTTGGCGACAAATATGCCGACAGCTGGAACAACGCCTACATCCAGGTAATTAGCGAAACCACCGGCGAAGTGGTTGAAACTATCTTCATGGCTTCGGGCTCGACCACCGTTACAGGCACTCTGCCATTGTGCTACGGCGAGACCTACAACTTCGTTTGGGTTCCTGGTGCTTACGACAATGAGTGCTCGTTCACCTTCACCGACCCAGAGGGCAACGTGATAGCAGAACACGCTCAAGGCGACGACTTCATCGGTTATGACTTGTTCACCTATACCATGGAAATGCCTGAGACCAACGTCGAAGAGCTCTACCTGGTTGGCACATTCAATGGCTGGAGCCAAGAGGAAGGCATGATTGCCTTTGCCGAGAACGACGGCGAGTACACTGCAACTACCAACCTTGAGGCTGAAGCCGAGTTCAAAGTTATCACTCCTAAAGAGGATGGTGGCTGGACATGGTTTGGTGGCCTTGACGAAAACGGTGTTGGCTACTTCCTGATCAACGCTGACGTGCTCAATAACGAAATCGAACTTATTGACGGTGCAAACTTCCGCGTTGAGGAGGCTGGTGAGTACACCTTCACAATTGTGGTATATACCATGGCTCCTGAGGAGAAGACTGGCGAAAAGATCTACGTGATGACTGTCGCCAAGACTCCAACCGCTATCAGCACTATCGCTGTTGACAGCAAGAGCAACGAGTGGTACAACCTCAATGGCCAGAAGCTCAACGGCCAGCCCACCGCTCCTGGCATCTACATCAACGGCAACAAGAAAGTTGTGATTAAGTGAGAGCAGAACTGAGCTCGCTCAAGTTATGCCGAGCGTGAACAACTTGGAGCGAAAGCTCAACGTTGTGATTAAACGATAATCCAACTTCATTAAACCATAAACCCAAACCGATTATGCTGGTTTGGGTTTATTTTTCTATGTAGTAAAAAAACTATTTGTTTAGAGTGAACGATATTTTCTGCTTCTTGTGCAGGAAGAAGATGATTGCCGCCTCGATGATGTAGGCTATGAGATAGCTGTACCAGATGGCGCTGGGAGCATATTTTGAGATAACCCACAGCACTGGAATCACCGTGAGCGACAAGGCAAAGGAGATGAAAAGCGCCATGCGGTGGTGGCTGTAAAGCTTGTAGATAATCATCAGCACATAGATGTAGCAGAAGGGGATAAAGCTCAATGCGAAGACACGCAGGGCATGGCTGCTCTGGGCGAGCATTTCGGGCTCGTCGCACCCAAAGAGCCTTGCGATGCCTTGTGGCCATATCCACACAAAGACGCAGGTGACAACCATCGCCACAGTGATGAACCGCAGACCTTTATCGATGACAGTTTTCACGCCACTCGCATTGCCTTTGCCCACTTGAATAGCACCCAGCGACTGCAGCGTTTGGCACGTACCCGAGAGGAAGAGGTTATAGACTTGCAGCAGATTCATGCACAGCGCGAAGACAAAGATTCCTGTGCGGCCAGTGGTGGAGAGCACGATTTTGTTGGCGCTGAACAGCAGTAGTGTGAGGCAGATTGATGCCAACGCCAAAGGAGCGCCCTGCGAGACGATGCGACGCCACGAGGCGAGCAGACCGCCACTGCCAAACTGCAAACGCAGCCGCCTGTTCTCAGGCTTGCGCCAATGGCTGAGCAGGATAGCGATTCCCACAAGATGCCCTACTATAGTGGCGGCACTCGAACCGGCGATGCCCCATCCAAAAACCTGAATGAAGACTATGTCGAGCAGCAGGTTCACGGCGTTGTCGATAATCACCGCCATCGACACTAACTTAGGGCTGCCGTCAACGCCCACCATTGTAGAGAGCCCCCACATCACGATGAACGCAGGGTTGCCGATGAGCAGAATCTGCATATAGTCCTCGGCGAGAGGCATGATTTGCTCGTTGTCGCACAGCATGTGAGCCGTCTGCACTGGGAACAGCAAGCCGCCAAAGATAGTGAGCAGCAAGCCCAAGCCAGTGCTGAGCGTCAAAGCGCGAGTGAAGAAACGTCGTGCGTCGCCTATGTTGTTCTTGCCCAAGGCATAAGCCACAAGCATTCCCGCGCCAGCATTGATGAGCAGGTGCAAAGTGAAGATAAACTGGTTGATAGGCTTGGACAGGTTGATGGCACTCACGCCGTCTTCACTGATGAGGTTTCCCACGATAATGCCGTCAACCACATTGCCCAAGCACCCTGAGAGCGCCACCAGAATATAGGCCCACAAGTAGCCGTAGAATTGCTTGTGTATATTGTTCTCAGTCATTGATTCAAAGCTTTTGTGCAAAGTAACGCATTAATCTCGAGAAAAGCAAAAAATGATATCACAAAACCAAAAACCTACAACCTACAACCAATAACTGAAAACTTTTTACTACCTTTGCGGTGCTGAAATTGAATAATTAGTAAATCCAACACAATAAACCAAATTACATTATGAAGAAAACATTACTTGCTCTTTTAGCGATTGTCACTTGCAGTGTGGCAGCCAATGCCAATGTGTATGGCGACGTTAACGGTGACGGCAATGTGACTGTTGTTGATGTTACCGCAATCTACAATTACCTTCTCGACGATGACGACACCTTCCTCGCCACCAGCGACATTGACGGTGATGGTTATATCACAGTTGCCGATATAACAATCATCTACAACATCATTCTCGGCAACGAGTCTCCCGTGGAGCCTCCCGCACCAGTGACAGAATTCACTGTAAACGGCGTTACCTTCAAAATGATACAAGTGGAGGGCGGCACTTACATGATGGGAGTCGACCAACACGTGGGCAGCGCTTATCCTCCTCACGAAGTTACACTGAGCACCTATTGGATAGGTGAAACCGAGGTAACTCAGGAGCTTTGGGTGGCAATAATGGGCATAAACCCTAGCTATTTTAACGAATATGGCAACGCCGATCTTCATTCCAACCATGCCAGTTACGACGCAGGAATCAATCTCCAGCGACCTGTTGACTATGTAAATTATGGCGATTGTCTAGAATTTTGCGCGACTCTAAGTCAGTTAACAGGCAAGAACTTCCGCCTTCCCACTGAGGCTGAATGGGAGTTTGCTGCTCGTGGCGGAAATCTGAGTCATGGCTATGAGTTTGCCGGCAGCGATAGTATTAATGATGTGGCCTGGTACAAAGGCACTTTACCTTCAACGGAACTCTGGACCGAAGGCTGGGGCACACAGACCGTGGCAACAAAAGCACCCAACGAACTTGGAATATATGACATGTGTGGCAACGTTGATGAATGGTGCTTTGATTGGTTCGGCACCTATAGTGCTGACGCTGCGCCACTGACCAACCCCACAGGACCAGAGACAGGTACTCGCCGCGTTATGCGCGGTGGTAATTGTCTTACCACCAACCCAGGAATTATGAAAGTATATTATCGCAACCAGCAGAATCCCGATGCAAGAGGCAACGCACGAGGTCTGCGCATCGTAATGGAAGATGAATAACTCTAAAGCGCCAAGGCGCTGATTAGTTGGCGCTTCGCGCCGATTAGAGATTAGAGAATAAGCCCGCACAGCTCAATAAAAGTTGTGCGGGCTCTATTATAGTCAGTAAATGTGCCTTGGCGTTACTCCATATCAAAGAATCCGAGGCCGCCGATTGCGGTGAGCATGCGCTCCACATAGTCCCAAGATGTTGGTGACCAGGTGAAGCCCAGGCGGTAGAGAACTTGTGTTGTGAGGTCGTTGTCGCGTGTCACGTCGGTGGTCTTCTGGCCGTGCGCCATGTCTTGGTAGGCAAGTAGACTTGCCATCTGTTTGGCCTTGGCTGGGTCGCTCTTGGCTTCATCCATAGCACGCTCGAAGTCTTCCTGCTCCACAAACTTAATGCCCTCACCTACTGAGCTGAGGCCCATGAGCACATCGCCCAAGAACTGGGTGTGCAGGTTATATGGATGGAACACGCAGCACTCGCGTGGCGTAGTCGACAGCATCACAATGGCATGAGCCACTTCGTTGATTGGCGAGAACTCTACACGCTTGTTGCGTACAGCAAACGGGCACTCGCCAAGCATGTTATAGACCTTAATGCGGCCCATAAACGAGTTTGTGCCGAAGTTTGCCTGGAACTCTCCGTCGGTGCTTCGTGCGGCAAGGTTGCCCACACGCATAATCTTTGCGCTGAGCCCTCGGTTAGCGATGGCATCGAGTATAAGCCGCTCTGCCATAAACTTCGAGTAGATATACTTGTTACCCAAGAATTGGCCCATGTAGAGTCGCTGCTCGGTGAAGACATCGTCGCGGGGCTCGCCAGCCCACAGGCCACGCGTACTTGCCGTGGAAATGTGTACCAATGTCGCTCCATTCTTCAAGCAGAAGTCTACGCAGCGTTGCGCGCCGCCAATGTTCACGTCTTCAATCTCAGTGCCCTCGCTGAAGTGCTTGACAATAGCGGCACAGTTAAATACCGTGTCGATGTCGAGTCCCTCGCCGAAGTCGCTCGTCACGTCGCCCACAACGATGTGGAGGCGCTTGCCAAAGAGGTCTTTGAAAGCGTTGGCGAAGTAGTAGTAAAGCAGGGTGCGGAGTCGGCTCTCAGCCTTCTCAGCATCTTTTCCACGCACAAGGCAATAGATGTTCTTGGCGTCGCTGTCAATCAACTCACGCAAGATGTGAATGCCCAGATAGCCAGTGGCACCCGTGAGCAGCACGTTGCCCAACTCTCGGCGCTCGCCATTTCGGAAGGCATCGAGAGTGTTCTGCGCCAGTACGTTGTTGATGGCAGTATAGTCATAGTCATTTACCTCATCAGGGCCATTTTCAACCGTCTCACCAGTGATGAGTCCTGCAAGTTGGCGCGGAGTGGGATTTGCGAAGACATCGCCGTAAGCCACATGCATTCCAGCCTTGTCGGCCTCGATAATCACGCGAGTTACAACCAGCGAGGTGCCGCCAAGTTCGAAGAAGTTGTCGGTAGCGCCGACCTTGTCCATTTGCAGAATATCGGCGAAGATTTCGCAGAAGGTGCGCTCGGTATCGTTGGCGGGAGCCTCATAGGCGGTCGAAATCGCCAGCTCAGGCTCTGGCAGAGCCTTCACGTCGGTCTTACCGTTGGGTGTGAGCGGCATCTTGTCGAGTTGGCGGTAGGCGGTCGGCACCATATATTGAGTGAGACTCTTCGAGATCTCGGCCTTGAGCGCGTCGGGGGCAATCTCGCGATCGGCAGTGTAATAAGCGCAGAGGTGCTCCTTGCCGCCAATCTTGCGAATCATTATCACCACCTTGTCGATGCCCTCCACACGGAGCATCACGTTCTCAATCTCGCCAAGCTCGATGCGCAAGCCGCGCAGTTTGATCTGGTGGTCGGTACGGCCAAGAATCACCACATCGCCATCGGGCAGCCACTTGGCGTAGTCACCCGATTTGTAGATGCGTGTGCCGTGGTAGTCGATAAAGCGCTCACGCGTCATATCATCGAGGTTGTTGTAGCCTCGAGCCACGCCTCGGCCGCCAATGTAGAGCTCACCCACAACGCCAACCGGCAACTCGTTGCCGTCGCTATCAACGATAAACTCCTTGACATTAAGCTGCGGCTTGCCCACAGTCACGAAATAGGCGCGAGTCAACTCCTTATTGTTAGATGCCACAGTAATCTCGGTGGGACCGTAGCAGTTGAAGATGCGCGCTTTAGTCACAGTGCGCATTTGATGCAGCAGCTGGTCGCTGAACTTCTCGCCACCTGCACGCGCAATCTTGATATTGGCGATAGCCTTTGCGAAGTCGTCGCTCGTGAGCCACGTCTGCCAGCGCGATGGCGTTCCTGACACCATATTGATGCGCTGCTCGGTGATAAGTTGTGCCAAGTCAAGCGGGTTGTTGGCTTGCTCCTCGGTGGCGACGATTAGCGTCTTTCCGTTGAAATATGCCATACCAATGTCTTGCAGGGCGGCGTCAAACGAGATGGTCGTCACACCAAGCACACGGTCGGCATCGGTCATTACGGCGTTAGCAAACACATTAGCGGGATGTCCGTAGAGGTAGTTGCAAATGCCCTCATGGCGCAGCATCACACCCTTGGGACGGCCTGTCGAGCCGCTTGTGTAGATAAGATAAGCGAGGTCGTCGGGAGTGATTTCAGGCTTTCGATATTCTTGAGCATTATGTGTTCCGCATTCTTCATTCTGAATTGTGCATTGTGCATTATGCATTGTGCATTGAATCAATTCTTCCACATTTATCGCCTTCTCTGCTGGCACACTGTCCATCTTATCGGCTGTAGTGATGATATATCGTGCCTCGCTGTCCTCAAGGATGAGTTTGACGCGGTCGGCAGGATATTCGGGGTCACAGGGAATGTAGGCGGCGCCTGTCTTGAGCACGCCAAAGAGCGACAGAATCAGCCTACTGGTGCGAGGCAAGAGCAATGCCACACGGTCGCGCTCCCCTACTCCACGCGCTTGTAATGCAGCGGCGATGCGAGTGGTCACCTCATCCATATCACGGTAAGAGAACTTGCCGTCAATGGCAATCAGAGCATCGTGGTCAGGCTGAGTGGCGGCATAGTGACCAATGCACTCGTGGAAGAAACGGAACGGCGCGTCGCCAGTCGCAACCTGACGCAACTTGGAGAGTTCCTGCTCCTGAGCCTCACTCACAATGGAGATGTGACGCACTTTCTCGGCAGGCTGCAGAATCATGCGCTCAACCACCGCTCCAATGCTTTGTGCGAACGCTATCGCTAGGTCTTGAGAATAGATGGCATCGTCATATTGCACTACGATGCCTCGTGTCTCTATCTTGATGTTTATCTTGAACTTTGGCACATTCAACTCAAGCAGTTCCTGCTCAATCGCCTCGCCATTTAGAGTATACTGCGACAGCACTCCCACCTGATAAGCATAGGCTATAGCAGGGCGGAAGCCATAATCGGCAGCGATGCGCGCAAAGGGGTAATCTTCGTGGCGCAACGTCTGGTCAAATGTGTCGCAGGTTTCACGCAGGAAGTCTCCCACGCTCACGTCGTTGATAGCGATGCCAAGCGGCAGGGTGTTTACAAACATGCCCACCGTGTCGGCAATCTTGAGGTTGGAACGACCGCTGCTCACGGTGCAGAGATACACCTCGCGATTGTTGGTGTAACGCGACACCACATAAGATGCGGCGGCAAGGAACAGATGAGCGGGTGTCACCTCCTGGCTACGGCAGAAGGCGGCAGCCTTATCGTGGTCAACAGCGCAGACCACCTCGCCAATCAAGCCCTGAACATCGCTCTTTGGCAAGTCGCCAGGAATCTCGCTGGCACCCTCGCAAGTGGCGAGCCGCTCAGCAAAGAACTGCTGCGATGCCTTGAAGGTCTCGCTCTCCTCGGCAGCCTGCTGGTCGGTAACGAAATCAAGGTAAGAATAGGTCTCCTTCTCCACGTCCTTGCCCTCAAGAGCGGCGTTGATTTGGCGAATCAGCAGGTCGGCAGAGCCACCGTCAAAGATAAGGTGATGCACGTCAAAGAGCAGATGCACACCACTTGGTGTGGTTACAACCTCAAAGCGATATAAGGGTGCCTTCTGCAAATTGAATGGCTTCACAAAGTCGTTCTTATAAGTCGCCAACTCCTTGTCGTTCATGTGAGTGACGGGGATATTGACTGGCGCACCATCTTCAATGGTCTGCATTATCTTGTCGCCCTCAGTGGTGAAATGCACGCCAAGTTCGGGGTGACTTTCCACCACACGTTTCACAGCCTCGGCAAGTTTCTGCGCATTAGTGCCATCGGGGTAAGAGAGCAGATATGGGATGTTGTAGATGGTTGAAGTTGGGTTCTTAAGGCACTCAAAATAGACGCCTGTCTGCGCGTATGACAGCGGCACGGCTGTCTTCGTCTCACCTTTCTCAACTGATTTTGCTGTGGTCTTCTCACCAGCCATCATTTGCTTGAGAATCTCGTTCTCAATGGTCTGCAATGTGCCTGTCTTGACGAGCGACTTGGAGTCGAGCGCCACGCCATAGCGCTTGTTGACCTGAACGGCAAGGCGTATCGAAGAAATGGATGTCAAGCCAGCATATCCGAGCGGAGTTGTGATGCCAAACTCGGTGTTGCCCACAATCTGAGCAATCATCTCGTGCAGTTCCTGCTCGAGTACATTCATTGGCACGTTGCTTTCCTCTATTGCAGCGGCAGCCTTCTTCTCGGGCTTAGGCAACGCACGTTTGTTGACCTTCTGGTTCTGGTTAAGAGGAATGGCTTCAATCTGCATAGTCACAGCAGGAACCATATAAGGTGGCTTCTCGTCGAGTATAAAGTTATTGAGAGCCTCGATGTCAATGGTCTCATCGCTCACGATATAGGCAGCAATGAACTTGCCGCCACCCTCCTCGTCAAAGGCCTGCACCGTAGCGTCTTTGATGCCTGGGAATTCGCGAATTATGCCTTCCACCTCTTTCAGCTCAATGCGGAAACCGCGAATCTTCACCTGACCATCACGACGGCCCACAAACTGTATGTCGCCACTTGGAAGGTAACGCACGATGTCGCCAGTACGATAGATGCGACTGTATTTCTCACAATCGGCGAATGGATTGCTGATATAAACCTCAGCGGTCTTCTCGGGGCGATTTAGATAGCCACGGCTCACCTGAGGTCCTGACACCCAAAGTTCGCCCGCTGCGCCCACTGGCAGGCGGTGCCCCTGTGGGTCAACGATATAGAGCCGCATATTGTCAAGCGGCTTGCCAATGGGAATGTCCTTCAAGCGCTCATCCACAAGATAGGTGGTAGTGAAAATGGTGCACTCAGTGGGGCCATAGCCATTGTAGAATTTATAGCCTTCGGGGGGAGTGAGCGACGCCAATTTCTCGCCACCAGTGGAGAGGTGCATAAGCGAGTGGTTCTCAATGCCGGTGGCAAACTGATAAGCCACCTGAGTAGTCATAAACGAATGTGTGACATTGTTCTTTTCGAAGTATTCATTCAAGGCAATCAAGTCGAGGCGTATCTCCTCGGGAATGATGTGGAGCGCTGCGCCACAGGTTAGGGCTGGATACATATCCATCATGCAAGCGTCGAAACCGTAACTTGCATAGGCTGCCACACGGTGCTCGGCAGCAAGGCTGTAGTAACGATGGTACCAGTTGCAGAAGGCAACAAGATTCTTGTGGGTAAGCTGGCAGCCTTTTGGCACGCCAGTCGAACCGCTAGTGTAGAGCATGATAAAGAGTTGGTCAGGCTCGATAGTAACATCGGGTGCTGGTGAGCTAGGCAGACGGCTAATGTCGCTGGTAAGCAGAACCTCGCCATCATATTCATTGACAAGTTGTCGCAGTTCGGCGTCGGCAATAAGCAGTTTAGCGCTCGCGTCTTTCATCATGAAATTCAGTCGCTCGGTGGGATAGCTTGGGTCGAGGGGCTGGTAGGCGCAACCTGCTTTTAGCACACCTAACGATGCTATCACCATCCATTCGCTGCGCGGAATGAGCACGCTCACCACATCTTCTTTGCCAAGACCCTTGCTGGCGATGGCTGCTGCAATGCGGTTGCTGATGTCATCAACTTGGGCGTAGGTATAGCTGCGGCCGCTATAGACAACGGCGGTGTTAGAGGGCGTTGTGGCGGCTTGCTGCTTGAAGAGCGACACAATGGTCTGAGTGTCATCGTAGTCCACATCAGTCTGGTTAAAGCTGTCAAGAACTTCAACTTGCTCTGCAGTGGCAATATTGATGTCTTTAAGCCTTTCTTGCGAGAGGAATCCTTCAACAACAGCCTCATAGCTCTCAAGGAATTGAGCGATAAGTGCCTCACTGTACTCGTTGCTGTTGTACTCGGCCTTGACCTGATAATGGTCATTGAGGATAAAGGCCTTGATATAGAGCGAGGCATCAAGGGTGCTATTTCCCAAGCGAACTGTCTTCATGGGCTTGCCTGCCCACTGTTCATCACCAAAGAGATATCCGTGCCAGCCAAACATCACGTTGGTCTGCAGATTCAGGTCGGCCATTACGTCACTATAACTGTAGATGTCGTGCTGGCGACAGCCGCTCATCTGCTCTTGCAGCCTAAACATGAAGTCAATGGTGGTGGTTTCGCCGTCAAACTTGCCATAAACGGGCAGCGTCTTAACCATCATGCCCACGGTGCGCGACATTAGCTTGTCGCTGCGACCGTTATATACGGTGGTGAACAGCGACTCCATCTCATTGTTGTATTTCGCCAGCAAGAAACTAAAGGCTGCCGTGAAAAAGTTGCTTTTGAAGATGCCGTTGGCCTTGCAGAACTCCTCAACGCGAGTCAAATCAACGTTTAGAGTGCGAAGCAAGTTTGCCTCACTGTGCTCGGGCTCATAAAGATCGGGCATCAATTGGGTGAAGGTGTCGCCGCAGTCGAAGTTGGTGGCATACCAGCGCTTGGCTTCCTCAAACTCAGGCTTCTGCCTTAGTTGTTGCTCATCGAGGGCAATTTGCGCCATAGTAATGGTCTCGGGCTCTATAGCCTCATTGTTATAAGCCCTCTCTATGTCATGTAGCAAGAGTTGCATCGATGTGCCGTCGACAATTATGTGGTGGTAGTCGAGGAAGAGATAGTAATGCTCGCTATCTTGCATTACACTCACATGGAACAATCGGTCGCCGTAGATGTTGAATGGTTGCACCAGGCTCGCTTTTTCCCTCTCGATATTGGTAATTCTTTTAATTTCGAGAGTGAATTGCTCATTGTCAAGGTCGATAGTTTGCACGGGCTCGCCATCATCGCCAAGCTCGATGCGTGTGAACATGGTGGGATGCGACTTGAAGGCTGTAATCACTGCTTGACACAGGCACTCGCCATCGAGGCTGCCGTCAAGCACATAAATGTAGGGCAGATTGTAGCATGGCTCGCCAGGATGGCTCGCACATTCCACATATAGCCCATACTGAGACTTGCTCAGGGGTGCTGTGATTTTCATAGTAAATTACTCAAAGTTAAAGAGATTAATGAAACCTGTCATTTTAAACACGTTCTTGATGTCATCGTTGAGGCCCTTGAGAGTGACGATGTGGCCGTGCGACTTGGCTTTCTTGAGAATGCCAAGCAGAATGCGCAAACCGCTTGATGCGATGTATTCAAGTTGGGTGCAGTCGATAACAATGTCTTTGTCCTCGTTGTCGTAAAGGGGTTTCATCTCTTTCTCCACTTCGATAGCGGCAGCAGTGTCGAGCTCGCCAATGAACTCAGCAACCAACTTGTCATCAATCTCATTAATTGTAGTCTTCATAATTGTGTGATTTATTGCGTATTAATAATTTTATCAGTGATATAACATACCAAAGAAAATGGTATTTTCTAAAATAAACTTCAAAGTAAATGCTTTTTTCTATAAAATGCAATAATCTGCATAATTTATTGCCCCGAGAATGCGACAAAATAAAGAATTAATTGACACAAAGGAGTGAAAGTAGCCCATCTCACAAAACAAGCGTGAGGGAATTGCCCTTAATCCCCTCACGCATCATAGTCTATTATGTATTAATTACCATTAATTTCAGCTCAGTGGAATTTTAATTCAATTTTAAGCGAAGCGCCCTTCCAGAATCAAACGCTATTGTGCATTATGCATTGTGAATTATACATTGATTAAAGCATTATGCATTAAGCATTATGCATTGACTAATTTCCCAACAAGATATTGTAGATAACAGTGATGTCGGTGGTGGTAATGATACCATCACCATCAACGTCACAGGTATCAATAAAGGTGGTGTCGCCGTTGAGCAGGTAGTTATAAATGCAGGTCACGTCGACTGTGGTCACTGCGCCGTCGCCATCCACATCGCCTATCACAACTACTACGGCATTCGGGTCGGTGAAGTAGCCTGGGTTGTCGGGACCGCCATCGATGTGGGCATATTCCTTACCTGTGTGGCTGGCATTATAGGTCGTGCCCATGCCGCCCACCAGTGAGGTGCAGCCCGTAAACATGTCACATGAGCCATAGACCCACTGTGTAGTCCATCCGCCACCGGCATATATGGTCTTCAGCTTCGAACAGTCTTGGAACATGGCACCAGGGTTGGTTAAATTGCGAGTGTCCCAGCCCGAGATGTCGAGCGTTTTGAGACTTGAGCATTTGTTGAACATAGACATCATTGTATAGACCTGCATGGTGTTGAAATTCGAAACATCGAGTGATTTCAGGCTTGTGCACGAATTAAACATTGAGTTCATGTTACTCAAATTGCCGGTATTCCAGTTCGAGAGGTCTAGCGAGGTCAGGCTTGAGCAGTTTTCAAACATACTGATCATGCTGGTAACACTGCTGGTATTGACACTACTCAAATCCATGCTTGTGCAATTGGTGAAGCCCTTGAACAGCTCCGAGCAGTCGCCCATGAAGTTCACCTGATTAGTGGCAGTAACGCTCGTGACGTTATTGGCAATCACCTCGCTGCCCCACATGTCGTCCTTATTGAACACGCCCCAGTTGAGCGACAGTGCGCCTGTGGTGCTGTCGTAGGTGTAGCGCGGTATATTGGCGGTTAAGTAGCCGGGGTTGGCTGAACCGCCGTCAATGTGGGCATATGCCTTATTTGTGTGGTACTGGTCATAGGTCGTGCCCATGCCGCCAACCAGCGATGTGCAGTCATCGAACATATATCCCGACATAGTAACTTTCTCGGTGCTCCAACCCATGCCAACGACGATGGTGGTCAAGTTTGTGCATCCAGCGAACATGCTCGTCATGCTGGTGACATTGCCAGTGTCCCAGCCCGAGATGTCGAGTGTGGTAAGACCAGTACATTCTAAGAACATATAGCCCATATTGGTGGCGGTGGAGGTGTTCCAGCTTGAGATGTTGAGCGAAGTCAAACTCCCGCACCATCGGAACATATAGCCCAAGTTGGTGACTTTGCTGGTGTTCCAGTTCGAGAGGTCTAGCGAAGTCAAGGAATCGCAATTTGAGAACATGCCTTCCATGTTGGTGACATTGGCGGTATTCCAGCCCGAGATATCGAATGACGTCATGCTTGAGCAATAGTAGAACATGCCGGCCATGTCAGTGACATTGCCAATGTCCCAATTCGATATATTGAGTGAGGTTAAGGCTTCGCATTGAAAAAACATATCGCATGCACTCGTCATCGCACTGGTGTTTACATTACTCAAGTCCATGCTCTCACAAGATTCAAAGTTATAGAACAGCTCCGAGCAGTCGCCAGTGAAGCTCACCTCACTGGTGGCGGTAACGCTCGTAACGTTTTCCTCATCTACATCGTTGCCCCACTTGTTGTCCTTGTTGAACTCGCCCCTAAGAAGCGTCAGTGCACCAGTCGCGCTGTCGTAGGTGTAGCGCAGTTCCTGAAGCTCAACGGTCACGGTGGCATCGTTTAACGGCATCTCGAATGTGTTGCCCTCGATAGCGGTCCCGTTCACGCTATAGACAACCTCTTGGCCCTCGGGCACATTGCCGTTGTAGGTGAGGGTGACGGTGGTGCCAGCGGTGTAGTAGGCAATATCGTCAATTGTGAAGACAGGAGTTACCGAAGCTGTCACATCCACAGGCAGGGTGAGAGTGAACACGCCCGTGAAGTAGCCCGGCTCGTCGGTGCCACGGTCGATGCGGGCATATTCTTTTTCAATATGGTTGCTGTCGAAGGTGGTGCCCATGCCGCCCACCAACTTTGAGCAGTAATTGAACATGTAATCTGAATACTCAATATCCCCTGCATCCCAGCTTGTGGAAGCATAGATGGTAGTAAGTTGAGCGCAGCTCGAGAACATAGCGGTCAAACCAACGACATTGCTGATATCCCAGCCTGTGATGTTGAGCATTTTGAGGCTTGTACAAGCATTAAACATATAAGTCATATCCCTAACCTTGCTGGTGTTCCAACCCGAGATGTCTAGCGAGGACCCATTATAAGCTTGAAACATATAGCTCATATCGGTGACATTGCCAGTGTCCCAACCCGAGAGATCGAGCGAGGATCCGTTATATAAGTAGAACATATCAGACATATCAGTGACTTTGCCGGTATCCCAGCCCGAGATGTCGAGTTGCAACGCTGATGTTCCACAAATGCTAAACATCCAACTCATGTTGGTAACATTGCCGGTATCCCAATTCGAAATATTGAGTGTGCTGAGGGCACCACAGTTGAAGAACATCCTTTTCATGTTGATTACTGCGCTGGTGTTGACACTGTTCAGGTCCATACTTGTGCAATTGTAAAATTCAGCGAACAAATTCGAGCAGTCGCCGGTGAAGCTCACCTGGCTGGTGGCGGTGACGCTCTTGACGGCCGAGGCTGGCACCTCGTTGCCCCACTTGTTGTCCTTGTTGAACTCGCCCCAGTTTAGGGTCAGCTCACCAGTCTCACTGTTAAAGGTGTATTGTGCCAAACCCCATTTGGCATATAGCGTCATGTCGCCAGTGACCACTGTGTTGAAATCCCACTGATTGATGCATGCCGCCTCGGTGTACCACCCCTGGAAGGTGTAGCCATTGGCAGTTGGAGCCGTGGGCACAGTGGCCTTGTCATTGTTGCTCCAGATGGTCTGTGACGCAGGATCGGTGCCGTGGCCGTTGGCGTTGAAAGTGACCGTGCAGCGCCAGTGCTCGGTGGCGGCGCTAGGATTCCAGTTGCCTCCCTTGTCCACAGCTTCCCACTGCGCCTGTGAGCCGCTGAACCAAATATCGGTCAAAGAACTACAACCCAAGAAAGCATTACTGTCTATAGAGTGCAAAGTGGGGTTGATGTACACATTCTTTAGATTGGCATGGTTAGTGAATTCCATAACTCCTAAAGAGTAAACATGCTCTAAAGTGAGCGATTTCACAAGATTCTTAGTCCAGCCTTTGTAAACTATGACCTGTTCGGAGGGATGATTAGACCAATTGTTGTCGGCACAGTCTATTTTCAGTTGCCCGGCAGCATCAAGTGTCCAGTAGAGGCGGTTATAGCTGCTTGAGGAACTTCCGCCACACCAGCCGCAGGACCATGTGTTGCTGCCGCTTCCGCCATTGACAACCAAACTTGGCGAATACATGTACTTACTGGGGCTCCAGGCATCAATAGAGCCTGGATAAGTGACTTGGCACTTGTTGCTGCCTTCTCTTACTATGTAAGAAAAAGCGCCATCACCGATAGTGACAGGTGATTTCTTAAACTCCACACTGTTTAGTACTGTGCTTCCAGCGAAAGCATTGGCGCCGACGTTGGTGACCGACGTGAGCGTGAGATTCCTAAGGTCTGTGCCCACAAACGCTGAGGCCGGGATGCTGGTCATCGAGGCCGGAGTTTTGTTGTTTGTACTGCCCGTTTTTATGTTTTTGAACTTAGAGCATCCTTGCATCGACGCCATTTGGATGACTTGGGTGGTTTCATAAAAAAACATCGTCTCAAGGTTGGTGAACCCGCTGAAAACCGAGCCCGAGAAGCCAGTTACCGATGCGCCGTCTATGTAATTGGGTATATAGACTATTGTCTTGTTATTCTTGGTGCCTTGATACCCCGTGATAGTGCATTGTGTATGGTTTGAGTTCATGCTGATGGTCCATCCCTTATTGCCTGTGCCAACGTGCATGTAGATGTAGTCGCCTCCGGCACTTGCGTTGAGGTCATAGCCCGTGGTGCCGCCATTCACGCCTACAGCGCCACTCTGATTGGCATCGAAGGAGATAGAATTTACTGCCGTGGAACTGTAATACTCATCGTTGTCGTTAGTGTAGTAGAGATGGATAGTGGCGCTGCTTGAGCCACAATGGCTGTTCAAGTCTCCCTTGTTGTTCTTGAAAAAGTCGCTGCCATTGTAGTCAACAAGAGTATAGGTGCGCCCGTCGTGTGTGATATTGTCGGGGGCGGTGCCATTTGCGTCGCTGATGTAGAAGCCGGTAATAAAGCCGACATCAGTGTTCTCGTTGCTCGCCGACTTGTAGAGCAGATAGATGTAGTCGCTGCTTGAGCCGCAACCGGCGTTCAAGTCCTGGTTGATGACCTCCCAGCCCTGAGACGTGTAGGTATCCTTCAAGTTATTGACTACACTTTTAGAGCCGCCTATCACCATAACGTTGGTGATGTAGTTCTCGGCCCAGACAGTGGTTGTGGCAAGCAGTGCCACAAACAGTAGTAGAATCTTTTTCATACGCAGAAAGTTTATGGGTTATTGGTTAATTAATCATTTTTGCCTTATTTTGGTTGCAAATATAAAGGAAAAATCAGAAAAAAGCAATAAAATAAAGAAAAAATTGACGCAAAAGTATCAAAGGAGTGAAAGGAGCCCATCTCACAAAACAAGCGTGAGGGAATTGTTATTAATCCCCCCACGCATCATTGTGCATTATCCATTATTGAATGGCGCAGCCCATTATGCATTGTGCATTAAGCATTATGCATTAATTAATTTCCTAGCAGGATATTGTAGATAACGGTGATGTCGGTGGTGGTAATGATACCATCACCATCAACGTCACAGGTGTCGATAAAGGTGGTGTCGCCGTTGAGCAGGTAGTTGTAAATGCAGGTCACGTCGACTGTGGTCACTGCACCGTCGCCGTCCACATCGCCAAGAACAGCAGTAGTTGCTATTGCTGAGATCACCACATCCGCATTAGGCATTGTAAGTGTATAGGGGTTGGCGGTGCCAGCCAGTGTGCCTGCGCTTGCCGTGAAACCTTGCAGCACGTCACTGCCGGTGTAGCCCAGAGTCAATGGCATCTCGTCGTTCACTCCCGCATAGAGCACGCCACCATACATGATACCTGTGCTATAGGCGGTGATGCCACTCACGTCATATACAGTGCCCTCGCCACTTGCCGCCACTGTCACATTCTCGCCGGCAGTGATGCTGCGAGCCTGCTTGCCTTGTGCCGTGCCCAGCTTCTCGGTGTAGTAGCAATTGACGGGCGTGCCATTGTAGTTGCGGCAGATGGTGGCTCCGTTGGTGATATAGGTCTCGCCCGCGGCGAGGGTGACGTCGGCAGTGGGGGCGTAGAGGCAGTCGCTGATGGTGCAGGTTCCACCACTGTGGTAGCCCACCAGGCCGCCGCACAAGGTAGTACCGTTGGTGGTGAGCAAGCGGCCGTTATACACGCAGCCGTTCATGGTCAGTGCGCCGCCGTGCTGGTGGGCGACGATGCCGCCGTGCGTGCCGTCGCCCTCCTTGCTGCTATGGATGATAACGCTGCTGCGGCAGTTGCTCAAGCTTACGGTGCCGTACTGGTCGCCTACGATGCCGCCAGCGAATTTCTGGGAGGTGTAGATGTGTCCTTTAACATTGAGGTTGTGGATGTTGGCGCCAGTCTCAAGGTTGCGGAAAAGCGCGACATAATCCTCGCTGATGGGGTTTTGGGCGGTGCCTATGGCAAGGGTGAGCATGTGGCCCTGGCCGTCGAAGGTGCCCATAAAGTCATGGTAGCTGCTGCCTGCCATGCGCGTCACGCTGATGTTCGCTCCCAGTTTCACAAACTTGCCGCTGAAGCGGTTCCAAGTGTCATTATCCTGCAAGGCGTCGCAGAAGTGGTCCCAATCGGTGGAAGTGCTGATGACGTAAGGATTCTGTTCTGTACCGTTGCCAGACATCCATCCTGCATAGAGCGTCATGTCGCCAGATACTACATTGTCAAAGTTCCACGGTGTGGTACATTGGGCATCGGTGTACCATCCAGTGAATCCATAACCCTCTGCCGTTGGCGGGGTGGGCTCAGTTGCCTTGTCCTGGTCGCTCCAGAGGGTCTGTGCCGCAGGAGCGGTGCCGTGGCCGTTGGCATTGAATGTCACCGTGCAGCGCCAGTGCACCTTAGTCGCATTGGGTTTCCAGTATGACCCTTTTGATACATTATCCCATTGTTGTCGTGTTCCATTGAAGTAAATGTCGGTCAATAAAGGGCAATTGTAGAAAACATAGTTATATATTTTTTTTACTGTTGAAGGAAGATACACTGCTTGGAGACTATCACAGCCGTAGAAAGCTTGTTTCTCTATACACCTGGCACCTGATTTGATGTCAACTAATTTAAGTGTCTCTACATTTTTAAACACACCTTGGTTTATGGTGTCGACATGATTCATAGTGAGCGTGTTAATAGGCATTTGAACAAGAACAGAATACCAATTGTGTGCTATTATAATCTGCTTTTCGGGGTGATCGTTCCAAATGCTGGAAGCGCAGTTTATTTTCAGATGGTTTTCCTTCAGCGTCCAGTACAGATGATTATTGCTAGTTTCGTCACCGCCACACCAGCCACAATACCACAAGTCATCTTTGCTTTGAACCATCATTCTGTAAGAATACATATATGACTTTGGACTCCAGTTGTCAAGATCTCCTGCGCTATAAATCAAGCATTCATCGCTGCTCAAGTTGGCAAAAGCATAATCTCTAATCACAACGTTAGGCTTGTCAACAGTAATCAAAGACAGATTGCATCCCTCAAAGGCATGCTCGCCAATTTGAGTGACCGAATTAGTGTGTAACTGCTCTATGGCAGTTCCATAGAACCCATAATCGGGAATACGTAAAATGGGGGACGGCAATTGGTCATAGCTGTATGCATTATTACTTATCCAGTTATTGACATGCTTGAGTGATGAACATCCTTGCAATGACGGCATATTAGCAAGTGAACAGTTATTATACATCATCAACGTGTCAAGACTTGTGAATTCACTGAATATCTGGTCGGAGCAGTACATCACCGTTTTACCGTCGATGGTATTGGGAATGGTCATCTTAGTTTTATTGTTCTTGATGCCAGCATATCCTGTGATTTGGCATTGTGTCCCATCGGAACTTGCGCTTATGGTCCATCCTTTCTGTGCTGTGCTGGTGTGCATATAGATATATTCGCTTTCCGTGCCGCATCCCTTGTTGAGGTCGCAAGGCGTTGTGCCGCCATTCTCTCCCACAGCACCACTTGAATTATTATTGAAAGATATTGATTTCACGGCAGTTGAGCGGTAGTTTTCATCGTCGTCGGTAGCAACGTAAAGGTGTATGTAGGCACCTTCGGCATTGTTGTTGAGATCACCTTTACTACTCTCAAAATCACTTCCACCAAGAAACTCCACAAGGTAATAGGTGCGCCCATTGTGAGTGATTTCGTCGGGGGGATTGCCGCTATTTGAGACTCTGATATAAAGATCGGTGAGGAAATAACCAGCATCACCGATTTGGTCGCTGCCTTTAGTGTAGAGCAAATAGATGTAGTCACTGCCTGTGCCGCATCCCTTGTTGAGGTCATAGTCGACTAGAATCCAGCCATCGGCTACAAGAGCTGACTTCAGGGTGTTTGTCTCGCTTTTGGTGCCACCAATTACTATTACACCGTTGATAAAATCCTCGGCACAAATGCTAGTTGTGGCGAGCAGTGCCAATAGAAGAAGTAAAATTTTTTTCATAATGTGAGAGATTTATGTGTTAGTATTCAGTTTTTAGCAGAAACAATGCACCTTTCTGGTTGCAAATTTAAATAAAAATCGCGACAAATACTATATTTTACCATAAAAACATTCAAAAAACGCACAATTTCTCTAATATTTATCAAATTTGCTTACGTTTGCACATAATGCTATACATAAAAAATCAGGAGGAAGTTAGTAGTTTCTAACTTCCTCCTGATTTTTACCCCTTATTTCAATTGCTTGATTTGTTGTCTATCTTCTTAGTCAATGTGAGGACGTTTTTCCCGTCGATTCGCTCGTAGTTGATGGTGTCCATGAGTTGTCGCACGAGGAAGATGCCCAGGCCACCGATTTGGCGTTCTTCGGCGGTGAGTGAGGTGTCTACGTCGGGGGCGTCGGTTGGCGCAAATGCCACGCCATTGTCGGTGATTTTAAACCGTAAAGCTGTTGCTGTGGCAGTCGCCTCAATGTCGATTTCTCCTTTTTCTCCAGCTGGATAGGCGTAGTTTATCACGTTGACTACAGCTTCCTCAATGGCGAGTTTGAGATTCTGGGTGTCACTGGGTGCGAAATTCAGCTCATCGCCAATGTTTTTCACAAAGTCATTGACTTGTGCCAAATGGCTGAGGTCATTGGTTATAGAGAGCTCCTGATGCAAAATGGTCTCCTCTTCCTGTGGGGTAAACTTCACAGCGAGCATAGTGAGGTCATCGCTCTGCTCAGCGCCATTGACAAACTCGCTGGAGGCATAAAGCAAGCTGTCGAGCAGTTGCTGCGACGTGGCTTCAAGATGCTCGTTGACAACATCCTTAACCCGCTGCAGGCCAAACTGCTGGTGATGAGCGTTCATCGCCTCGGTGAGGCCATCGGTGTAGAGCAACAAGAAAGAACCTGGCTTCAACTCGGTCTCTTGACCCTCATAGAACCAATCAACATCCACACCAAGCGGTATGTTTGAGATTACCTCAAGCGGCAGCGCCTCACCATTGACAATCAACGGAGTGTCGTGACCAGCATTACAATAATGTAATCGCCCAGTGGGCAGGTCAAGCACTCCAATGAAGAAAGTGACAAACATGCTCGACTCGTTGCCGTGGCACACTGCCTGGTTAATCTTCTGCATGATGCGCGCAGGATGGCTTTCGCGCGAGCCGAAAGAGCGGAACATGGAGTGTGTCACCGACATTATGAGCGCCGAAGCCATTCCCTTTCCACTGGCATCGCCAATGCAGAAGAAGAGTTTGTCGTCACGTAGGAAGTAGTCGTATATATCTCCACCAACCTCGCGCGCAGGCAGCAAGGTTGCTGTAATGTCAACATTGTCGTGGCTTAGGTCATCATGAGGCAGCATCTCGCTCTGAATGCGCTTTGCCACCTGTAGCTCGGTGTCAATACGGTCTTTTTCCCTCTCGTTTTGAGCCATTCTTTTGTTGTTCTTGAGGAAACGGTAGATGATATATCCCAGCAACAGGAAACCCAGCAGCATGAACAGACCTGTTCTAAGACGTATCTTATTAAGATCACCAAACACCTCATTGTCATAGCACACCACCGCCACTTGCCAGTGTGGATTTCCTTTCATGTGGTGGAAGAAGACGCAGGCATCTTGACCATCTTCATTAACGAATTCTATCACCTTGATTTTGCTTTTGGCGACAACGCGCACATCAGCGTTTGAGTCATTGATAAGGCGAATGGCATCGTCAAAATCTTTATAATGGATATGGCTCTTAGGGGGCTGAGAGATGAGTTTACCGTCATCGGTGAGCAACAAGCAATAGGAAGATGGATACATATGCCTGTTGTTGAGAGTGTCTCTGAGCCATTCGAGCGAGAGGTCGATGCCGGCAATTCCAGCCTGGCGGCCTTGACGGTCGATGATAGGTACAGAATAAGTGGTAATCAGTGAGTGTGTCTCCACACTGTCGATATAGGGGTCGCTCCAATATGGTTTCCCAGTGCGCATCGGTTCGGTGTAGAATGTCAAATTGGTATAGTCGTGTCCACCTCGTTTGGCGATATTCTCGCGCACTTTCACTCCAGTTTGCGTATTAAAAGCCCACGGCTCAAACAACTCGTCATTATCCTCATAATATCCTGGCTTAAAAGCCAATCCAACACCTTTAAAAAAGTCATTGGCTTGAACAATAGTGCGTATGGCGTCACCGATATCGTCGGGTTCATCGGTCAATTTGGTAATTTCTGTCACATGGCTGTTAAGCACTTGCTCGGTGGTGTTGAGCATACTCTTGATAAGGATGGCTTTCATAGTTATCTCGATAGAAGCTTTCTTCTCAAGCTCGTTTTCAAGAAGCTGCTTGGTGTAGTAGTACTGTGCTGCCGAGAACAATTCAAGCAGCAATGCGGCAAGCACTATAATCAAAGTGATCCAAGTGCGCCTATTCAAGAGTTTTCTTATTTTATTCAGCAGTTTTCCCATGGCCACTGTTATTTATCTTTATCTGATTTCTGACAACTAATGACTGACAATTAAACTACCATTTGACTTGCAAGAACCGTGGACGCACTATGATATTTAGCCATGCCCAATGCAGGTCGCGATTGTCGCTCACGCGCTTAAGGCGTTCCATTGTCTCGGTGCCGTGCATGTAGCTATAGCCAAGAGACACAGTCACCTCTTTTACAGGAGAATAGCTGGCCACGAGTTCTATCTCTTGGCCAAGTGGCTTATCAAGATTATCAGTATTTGTGGCAATTGCAAAATAATGATAGGTAGCGTCAAATTTCAGCTTGGGAATGGGCTTATAGGAAACACCGGCAAACAGGTTCTGCAAGCCAGGAGTGAAACCGTCAAAATAGGTGGACAAATAAAAGAAATCCATTGCGCCATAGAATTTGTGGTGAGAGCCATAAACGGGACTAAAACCCTTGATGGTCTTATGCTGAACAAGACCTAAACCAATACTGCCTCCTGGAGGAACAGCAAAGAAGGGGTCCCCGCTTAGTATGTCGTAGCCAGCAATGAGTTTCCATTGCGAAGATGGTGAATAAGTGCCTTTCACGCTTGCCATCCAAGCCGAGATGTCGATTCCGTCCTCATTCTTTCCCATTTGATAATAGAATGAGCCTTCGGCACTCCAATTCTTGGGTTTATAAGAGATATAAGTACCTATAAGTTGCTGAAAATACGTTTTTTTGAGGTCATTTTCATTGGTGCTCTGCAGACCTTGGTTCATGAACAGCAATGACGCGCCAAAAGGCACATGTGGATGGTCGTAGTGATACCACAGGTTCTGCATCAGTTTATAGGGTTTGTCGCCGTTACGGTATTCGGTGCCGCCGTTCACACTCTCGCTGTTCTGATTGTAGGCAAACATGGCGTGCACTTTGTGCTGATTGTTCTCATATCCCACCTTGATAAGGTCGTGAGAGAGCGCTGCCATCGCCCAGTCGTTGGAGCCAATGATACGCTCATCGTCGTAACTGAGTACCTGACGGCCAATTTTAGCGAAGAACCCCTTGCGCGAGGTGAGCTGCACCCACGCCTCATAGAGGTTGAACGCCCCTTTGCCTGACTGGCCCCATATTGCAGAATGTTGAGCCGTAATGTGTGACTTGAGAAAAGTGCGCTCATAGTCAATTCCAAGCCTAGTGCGCTCAAGGATGAAATAAGCCTTATTATCGTGGTCTTCCTCGTTGTCGGGCAATCCGCCAAGGCGCATCTCGCTGCGCGTCATCAGCTCGGCATCAACAGTGAAGTTGTTAAGTTTCTCTGCCTGCGACTGAGTTTCTACATCTTGTGCCAACACACTAACAGGCAGCAACACAGCAACCGCAACAATCATCACCGCAAGCAATTTTTTATGGCATCGACAAGTAATCATAGCACAAATCTAAATTTAAACTTACAAAAGTAGTAATAAAAATTTAAATCCACAAAAAAAGAGCCGTTGGCAGTGACAGATAGAGGATTGTTGATTTAATTTTCTATATTTTTTTTGTTTAGCAAAAAAATATGACTACCTTTGCAATAGAATATCGCCCCAGTGGTGGGAAGTGGCTCAAAGGCACAAGTAAAAACGTTGATTATTAATATGTTGTGCCTTCGACACATATTATTTAACTAAAACTATTGATTTTGGATCCTGACCCTTTATCTTGTATTTTAAATTTCTCTGCACAACTGCTGCAGTCTTTATCTATACCCTCGTCAATAACCTTTCATGCCCCAACGCTTGACGTATGGGTTGCAATCTTAACCGCATTATTAGGACTCGTGTTCTCGGCGTTCAATTCGGGCTCCGAGATTGCATATTTCTCACTGTCGAAGAAGGATATCGAGAGTATTGATGATGACGCCAAGCGCGAGCGCGTGGAGCGCCTGCTGGAGCAGCCCGAGAAGTTGCTCGCTACAATCCTTATTGGCAACAACTTGGTGAATATCATGATTGTGATAGTACTCAACTATGCAATGAACAAGATGTTTGAGTTCCACAGCGGCATCACCAATTTCCTAGTTCAAACAGTAATACTCACCTTCCTAATTTTGCTCTTTGGCGAGGTAATCCCTAAACTTTATGCCACTAACAACAACGTAAAGTTTGCCACAGCTACCGCATCACCTCTCCAGATAATGTCGGTGCTGTTCAGCCCTCTCTCGCGCATTATGGTCAAGAGCATGGGATTTGTGCGCAAGGCAGTAGGTAAGCGAGCCGACGAGATTTCTACCGAGGACTTGACCAACGCGCTGCAAATGAGTGATGTGAAAAGCGAGGATGAAAAAGACTGGCTTGAGGGAATCCTCAAGTTTGGCGACAAGACTGTGAGCGAGATTATGACGCCGCGCATCGACATCGTGGACCTCGACATCAAGGAAAGTTTCGACGAGGTAATAAAAAGCATCGTCGAGAACGGATACTCACGTATGCCAGTCTATGAAGACAATCCCGACAACATCAAAGGTGTGCTCTATGCCAAAGACATCTTGCCACATATCGACAAGCAGGGCAGCAATTTCCAGTGGCAGAAACTGCTGCGACCAGTGTATTTTGTGCCTGAGTCGCGCATGATAGATGATCTACTTGAAGACTTCCGCAAGAAGAAGATTCACCTGGCAGTAGTGGTAGATGAGTTTGGTTGCACCCAAGGACTCGCTACGATGGAAGACGTGCTTGAGGAGATTGTGGGCGATATAGACGACGAGTACGACACCGAGGAGAAGTTCTACACCATGGAAGATAAAGACACATATATCTTCGATGCCAAGACATCGATTACTGACTTCCTCGACGTCACCGAACTCGATGAGCGCCATTTCGCCAAATACACCGACGAGGCTGAAAGCATTGCTGGCCTGCTACTCAACATAAAAGGCGACTTCTTGCAAGAGAAAGAGAAAATCACCTGCGGACCTTGCGACTTTACCGTGCTTAAAGTAAAGAAATACCGCATCGCTAAGGTTAAAGTCCACATCAATCGCGAGGAGAGTTGAGGGAAACTCTCCTTAGAATAGTCTGACTCGTCCGACAAAACTAATAACTATTAAACATATTAATCATGAAACAATTATCTTTAAACTTTCGTGCTATTGGCTTGATGGCTGTTATGGCACTTATTATGGGCTGGAGCGCTCAATCGCACGCCTGTACCAACCTTATCGCCGGCAAAAAGGCAACCGTCGATGGCTCGACGCTGATTACCTACGCCGCCGACTCCCACACTCTTTTTGGATTTCTTGAGTATATTCCTGCCGCCGACCATAAGGCTGGCGAGATGCGCAAGATAATCGATTGGGACTCGGGCAAACCTCTTGGAGAAATTCCCGAGGTGGCTCATACCTACAAAGTGGTGGGAAACATTAACGAGCATCAGGTTACCGTCGCCGAATCGACTTGGGGCGGACGCCATGAGTGCGAAGATACCACAGGAAAGTCGATAGTGGACTATGGCAGCCTTATATACATTGCTCTGCAACGCGCCAAGACTGCTCGCGAGGCCATCACCGTGATGACCGAACTGGCAGAGAAGTATGGCTATGCCAGCGAGGGCGAATCGTTCTCAATTGGCGACCCCAACGAGGTGTGGGTGCTTGAGATGATTGGCAAGGGAAGTGCCGAGAAAGGCGCAGTGTGGGTAGCCATCCGCATCCCTGATGATTGCATTTCGGGCCACGCCAACCAAGCCCGCATCCATAAGATTCCTTTCAAAGATAAAGCTAACTGCCTATACAGCAAAGACGTGGTGTCGTTTGCCCGCAAGATGGGTTGGTACAACGGCAAAGATGAGGACTTTGACTTCTCGCTCACTTATTGCCCACCCGACTATGGCACTCTGCGTGGTTGTGATGCCCGCGCCTGGTCGTTCTTCAATAGATTTGCCGCTGGCATGGACCGCTATCTTCCATATCTCGAAGGCAAGAAAGGTGCCGAGATCATGCCTCTCTACGTTAAACCTGACAAACTGGTAAGCGTTCGCGATATGCAGAACATGATGCGCGACCACTTTGAGGGAACGCCTTACGACATGACTCAAGATCCTGGAGCAAAGAACTATTTTGGAGTGCCTTACCGCTACCGTCCCATGGAATTCCAGGTTGACGGCGTGACATACTGCCACGAGCGCGCCATATCCACCCAGCAAACAGGTTTCGTGTTCTGCACACAAATGCGCTCTTGGCTCCCCGACCCAGTGGGAGGCATCATTTGGTTTGGTGTTGACGATGCCAACACTGCTGTTTTCGTGCCTATGTACTGCTGCATCAACGAGGTGCCCGACAGCTATCGCGAGGGCAAAGGCGACCTTTATACCTTTGACTTCGATGCCGCATTCTGGGTAAACAACCTGATTGCCAACCAGTGCTACCACCGCTATTCACAAATGATTCCCGACGTGCGCCGCGTGCAGCAGGGCATTGAAGACGCTTTCGCTGCCCAGCAGCCGCAAGTTGAGGCAAAGGCTGCAGCCATCTACAAGAACAACCCTGCCGAGGCAATAGAGTTCCTCACAAACTACAGTGTGAACAGCGCACAGGATGCAACCCACAAGTATCAGGACCTCGCTAAGTATCTCTTCGTGAAATTCCTCGACGGAAACATCAAGAAGGAGAAAGACGGCCAGTTTGAGCGCAATGCCTATGGAAGTCCCGTGCAGCCAAAGTTCGGCGGCTATACACAAGATTACTTCGACGCAATCGTGAAAGGCAGCGGAGACTACCTGCGCGTGAAGGAAATCGAAAAGTAAGGTAAAGTTTGCCGCTCGTAACGGCGAGCGGCAAAACCGCTATGAAATTAAACGAATACAGAAATCGTCTGCACTCTTGGCAACTTAACCCAGTGAAATATGAATATCCTGGGGAGAAGCATCGTTGCGACTGCTGTGGCGAGGTGCATGAAGGAAACTTCTGCCCGCTTTGCGGACAGAAGTCGACTCATGGCCCCGTCACTTGGAAGAGTGTGTGGGCTGGAGTGATGGAGATTTGGGGCATGCATTCTCGCTCCCTACCCTACACCGCCTGGCAGCTACTTACGCGCCCTGGCCACCTTATGCGCGATTATGTCACAGGCAAGCGACAAGTGAGCTTTCCGCCAGTGAAGATGCTTGTGATACTTGGGCTAATTGTCTTTTTGATAGGCCACTGGCTGGATCCAAAAAATTACTCTCACGAGATAGACTTGTCCGCCAGCACCGACTCCTTGTATTATCTTAATTATGCTTTTAGTTGGCTAAAGGCGCATACTGAATGGTTTACTCTATTTAGTTTCTCTTTCCTCATCGTACCCACTTGGTTAGTGTTCCGCTATGCTCCATTACTCCAGCGCCACACTTTGCCACAAGGATTTTTCATCCAAACCTTCATCGCCATTCAGGTGATGACATTAACACTGATATTTATTCCCTTTGTGTTAAGCGCAAACGCAAAAGCAATTGCCACATCAATAAAAATATGTTTGATTTTAATATATTTGCTCATTGATTACAAGCAACTTTTCGGCTACAGTTGGTGGGGCACAATATGGCGAGGGATAATAATGCTTTTTATGATAGTATTTACACTTTTTGTTATTGGTACAACAATTAGTATATTTTCTATGAAACAAGCCAAATCAATGGAGGTATTTGGCTCCAGTCAAGCTATTTTATGGGCTATATTGCCTCTTTATCTATTGATCCACTTTACCAACGCAATAAATACTCGAGCATGGCAAACACATGGTAAATGGTCTGTGTTTAAAGGACCCGTGATTGCCGTAGCGAGCCTGTTCACATTATTTTTATTGGGGCTCATTATTGTAGATTAATAGCATAAACAGCTACAACGAGGGTGTGCCAAAAAACATTGACACACCCTCGTTTTTTGCTTGTTATTAGCGTGCTATTCGGGCAGTTTTACTGCTGGCCAACCAGAATCTTGATACATGGTGACCTTGAGGTTGTGAGCTTTGGCATATTTTGCTATGCCTTGCGCGCGGTTCTGCTCGCGATCCTTGTCATTGGAGTGCATTTTCATAAATGCGTCATACTTGTCGCCAAAGATTTTCTTGGCAGTAGGCTCAAATTGCGAGCCATCGCCCACCTGGTCAAATGCAGTGACCTCATAGCCCTTTTCAGCCTTTTTCAGGTGCATAAGTCCTGGATGGCTGCCGCCAGAGGCAGTCTTAAGGGTGTCGCCAGCGATGCTGTAGTTAAACACCCAGAAGTCACCCCACACCTTGATATCCTTTTCATCAGCCTCATCAGTAGCTGTCACAATCTGCTGCGGAATGCACACATCAGCTTGCGAATATTGCTTGCCAAAGGTGTCAACAAGATACTGGTCAACGGCTTGCTCAATGGTGAGCGGCTGATTAGCACTCGCAGCATCGGCGGCGCTCAGTTCGGTGGAGTTCTCACCCTCGCTTGCGGGGTTGCTTGAAGTTTCAGACTTTGGCTGGCACGCCACAAGCATTGTCATGCCGCATGCAACAACAAATGCGACAAAAAATCCATACTTTTTCATGACTAAATTTTCTAATATATTGTTATGATTGTAATTCTCATAATCAAAACCAATGAACAACACTATCTTACTAGCGAGCGTAATAACACTTTATCTCTCCTACAGGGAGTTTGCCCACCACCATGAGAGGAATGCGCTGATCATCAGTAGAGATATAGGCATCAATGTCGTCGCTCGACTTCTTGCCATTGTCTTGGGTGAACTTGAGTTTGATGTGATATGCCAGATGTTTCGACTTGTCCCTAAGCTCAATACCCTGAATGCCTACATATTTAATGGTTAGAATCTCCTTTTGCTTGCCCGAGAAAATCCATGTGCTGTAGGTGTTGGCCGATTTCATCTTCTCGAAGTCGATATTTCGGAGCATAAAGAACACGCTCAGCATATCATAGGCCACACCATTAGCAGTGAGACTAAGGTTGGCAGTGGGTTTGTTCTTGCGATAGCGAGTGCACTTTGCCGACGTACTGGCGCCATAGTTAGAGAACTCCACGATGTCGTGAGCATAGTAGCTCTTTTCGTGGGTGAATTTCTCATACTTCAAGGGCCTGAAATTGCTTGTCATCGTGCATTTCAGGGTGTCGCGCACAGGATATACCTTGTCGGCCCAAGAGCGAGTCTTACCCGTGAGGCGCGAACTGTAACCGCTAGCGGTCTTAGTAGTGGTAAGGGTGGCATCACCTGCATGCTTCCACACAATGCCCCAGTGGTAAACTACCTGATAGTTAAGAGTCTCATTGGTGATAGACAAAGCATTAATAGCAGGGCTCAAAATAAGTCCCGCAATAGCAATTGTCAAAAGAAAAATCTTTTTCATAATATTATATAAAGTAGACAAGTAAAAGAGGTAACAAGCAAACTAAGCAATAACGTTGAATTGTCAATCCTCAATAATAATTTCACTGAATATGACTTTGTAATCCAAAAAAGGTTTAAACAAAAATCATAATGAACATTTAACAAACGAGGCATGCCTAAGCACGCCTCGCTCTATGCCCGTTCACGATATGCAAATTTTAAATTCGTTTTAATTAGTTATTTTATTGTTTCACAAAGACTCTATAGCCTTTAGCGTCGAGGGCGAAAGTACTGCTGGCTGTGAGAGTGACATCGCTCTGAGTGGTACCCGCAGCAATTGTGCTGCTGTCGAGCCACTGGGTGTAATCGCCTGCGGGGATACCACTAACAGTTGCTGTATTATCGAGGTTACCAAGGTTCATCAGCACTAATACTGTGCTATTACCGCTGGTCTTGGTATAAGCAAGCACATTGGCGTTATTGCTGGTGAGGAATGTAGTGGTAGTGCCATTGGCAAGTGCCGCCTGAGTGTGCCTCAATGCCATTAGTGTGGCAATGGTGTTTTGCATCTTGGCATCAGTGGAATTCCAGTTTATTTTGGTATCGTGGAAATAGTCGAGAATCTGGTCATTACCCACCTCCTGACCGTTGTAAAGCAGCGGCATGCCATAAATAGTGAAATAGAGCGTTGTGAAGGCATATTTGTTAGCGCCATACATCTTTTGAAGCGTCTTTCCACCATCGTTATAGTTCTGGTCGTGGTTGGTAAGATAGGTCATGCGGTCAAAACTACGACCCTGGCTCTCGTTGATAAACGACTGGCAATATCCCTGCAGCGTGGTTGCACTAGTGCCATTGGGGCCAAATCGCTCAAGTTTGCCGCTCTGGAAATTCCATGCATAGTCATAGTCAAAGCCCACGTTCAGCAGCTTATTGGCATCGCGAACGATATCGGCCTCAGCAACCATAGTGAGCGTCTTGCCAGCGGCATAGTTGCGCAACATGGGAATGGTGCTTGCCCAATAACTGCCTGGTATTGATGGACTAGAAACATAGTCGCAGCGGTAGCCGTCAACTCCCGCCTGATCGATCCAGAAACGCAAACAATCGTTCATCGCCTCGCACAAGTCGGGATTGTCGTAGTTGAGCTGATACACGTCACCATAGTTGTTGGGATGTACCATCTCGCCATTTTGGGTGGTGTAATATTCGGGGTGCTCTGTCACCCACACGGCATTAGTGGCGGTATGGTTAGGCACCCAGTCAAGGATTACTTCCATGCCTAGTTCATGTGCCCTATCGACAAAGCTCTTGAGTTGAGCAATAGTGCCATAGCTGGAATTTGTGGCCTTGAAATTGGTCGCAGCATACGGACTGTTAATGCCTCCGCCACGCGGGTAAATAGGCATAAGCCACACGATGTCGATGCCCAAACTGCGCAGGTCGCCAAGCTTTGCTTGCGCAGCAGTAAATGTTCCAGCACTAGTGAAGCTTCCCACGTTCATCTCATAGATGACACGGTTCTTGCTAGTCAACGCTGTGGTGTTGCTCACATCGAGCGGACGGACGTTGGTAGGCACCACCACATCTCCCCCACTTTGACCACTTCCACTAGTGCTCTGAACGGTGTAGGCGCCATCGGCTGCAACTCGCACATAGATATCCTGATTGTAGTCAAAGTTCTGCATCAAGTCATATTGCTTGCCGTTATTATTGTTGTTGAGAATCCAATTAGTACCGCTAGTGGTATAATATACCTTGGGAAGCTCAAAGACATACCATAGTTCATTATCTATTGTCTTAGTTGAGGTGTAATGTTCTCCAGGCCACGAAGCGCTTACTGGAGCGGCATTTTTCCACAAATAAAGGCAATAGTCGTCCCACCCAAGTTCGCTGTGCAGATACACTACTGGTGGCGGCGTGCCATCATCGTCAACCACATAGCTGTAGTTGCCTGCCGAACCACTAATTGTGAGGTAGATGTCATTCTCGCCCATAGTATAATCACTCATCAGGTCGAGCTGCCGGCTAGTACCACCATTCACGGCGGCATAGTTATTGGCTATATAGTTAAGGGTACGGCTATAGTAACCATCACTCAAGTCAAAGCGGTAATAAGTCTTGCCGTCTTTATCGGTTGTGCCGCTATGATGTATACCAGGCCAAGCGTTCAACCCTTGATCGGGCCATGCATAGAGCGCCATGTCGCCCCAGCCAGCATTGTCGCAAATGTATATATTGCCGCGTTTGGGCTCTGGAGTCACATTGCCAAGTAATATATCATAAACTTCGGTGATATCGGCCGCCGTCACCGCATTATCATTGTTCACGTCGGCAGTGGCTTCAAAGGTATAGTCATTACCCAAAAGCACATCGTAGATTGCTGTCACATCGGCAGCTGTCACTACCCCGTCGGAGTTCACATCGCCATACACTGCTGCTTTTATCTCCCCCAACGAGAGGAGAATAGTCAATAGAAGAAAAATCTTTTTCATGTTATATTATATTTTTCATGTTATATTATATATGTGTGTTTTCTTTGGTCGCCGCAATCAAAAAGTGCGTAAAATTAAAAAAAATATTTATTCCTTGCAAAAATGTTAAATTTAGCAATCACATTTTTGTTTTTAAATTATTTATATTTACCTTTGCGATGCCGATTGATTTTCAACGGTTTATTTTAGTTAGAATTTTGATTTTTGTTTAACTGCACCAACTAATATTTCAGGTGCCTAAAAACTTTAATAACATGAAGAAATTTATTGCATTAATGTGCGTGGGAGCACTGGCTCTCACATGTGTCAATGGTTTTAACGCCGAAGCAAAAAAGAAAAAAACTAACAGAAGAGTTGCCAAAACCGAGAAAGTAGCTCCAGTTGCTAACGCTGAGGCTCAACCCGAATGCCAAGCCACACTAGGTTGCGAAAAGATGAAGGGCGACTGCAAGAACCTCAAGAAAGATGAAACCAAAGGCCTCAAGAAGGTTGGAATGCTGAAGAAAAACGACTGCAAAGAGGTGAAAGGCGAGTGCAAAGACATGAAGGGCGAATGCAAAGACATGAAAGGCGAATGCGGCAAAGAAATGAAAGGCGAATGCGGCAAAGGTGAGTGCGGTAAAGGCGAATGCAAGGAAGGCGAGCACAAATGCGCACACCAATCTCCCTGCTGCAAAGAAGGCAAATGCAAGAAAGACGGCGAATGCGGCAAGGAAAAATGCAAAGATCCTAACGGCAAGTGCTGCGAATAACCCATAGCATATAATATAAAGAATGGATGCCACTTCAATTGGAGTAGCATCCATTTTTTATGTGTTGATTTAATCGGGACAACGCCCGTTGTCCCAACTTAGTATCTACAGCTCGTATTTTGGAATTCCCACGAGTTTGATATCAAACTGCAAGGTAGAGAAAGGCTTAATGTCGCCAGCAGTGGAAATGCCGTAACCAACATTGTAGGGGACAAGAACTCGGCAACTGTCACCAATGTGCATCTTGGGCACGGCGATTGCCCAACCCTCAATCACGCCACTGCTAAGACGGCAACGAAAGAGACTGTCGGCTGGTGATGTGCTCAAATAAGACGAGTCGACTGCAGTGCCGTCATAGAGACGAAGATAATACTTCACATCGACCATTGATGAAAACTTAGGTTTGAGGTTGTTCTTGGTCTTGCTAGTGTCATTGAACCAATGTATAAGCACTTGAGCATTAGGATCCCAAGGGGCAACTACCGTAGTGTAATACTCGGTGCGTGCTGCCTGCTCTTGATACCATGCAGTATTTGCTGCACGCCACTCGGCATAGTCATCAGCAATCTTCTCATCATCAGTTTTCAAGCACGAAGACACTACACTGCCTAGCGCCATTACTATTATTAATATAAAAGGAAATTTCTTCATTTTAAGTTGTTTTCGTGAACGTTATTGGGAATTGTGCACTTTGTACTTATTACTTAATTATGAGTTGTGCATTGATTTCAGCAGATTGGTGAGACTGCATTGCTCGCCTATGATTGCTGGCAGATCACTAATGGCAACACGTTGCTGCTCCATGGTGTCGCGGTCTCGCAGAGTAACAGTGTTGTCCTCAACGGTCTGACCGTCGATAGTGATGCAGTAAGGAGTGCCAATAGCATCCATGCGGCGATAGCGCTTGCCCACGCTGTCCTTCTCGTCGTAACGGCAGGCAAAGTCAAACTTGAGCATCTCCATAATCTCGCGAGCCTTTTCGGGCATGCCGTCCTTGCGAACGAGTGGGAGGATAGCGCACTTAACAGGAGCCAACGCCTTAGGCAGATGCAGCACCACGCGGGTGTCGCCGCCCTCGAGCTTTTGCTCCTCGTAGCTTGAGCACATAACAGAGAGGAACATACGGTCCACACCAATCGATGTCTCGATTACGTAAGGAGTGTAACTCTCATTCAGTTCGGGATCGAAGTACTGAATCTTCTTGCCACTGTATTTCTCGTGCTGCGACAAGTCGAAGTTAGTGCGGCTATGGATTCCCTCCACCTCCTTGAAGCCGAATGGCATCTGGAACTCGATGTCGGTGGCGGCGTTTGCATAGTGAGCAAGTTTCTCGTGATCGTGGAAGCGGTACTTCTCGTCGCCAAGACCTAAAGCCTTGTGCCAGCGCAGGCGGTTCTGCTTCCAAGCCTCAAACCATTTGAGTTCCTCGCCAGGACGTACAAAGAATTGCATTTCCATTTGCTCAAACTCACGCATGCGGAACACAAACTGGCGAGCCACTATCTCGTTGCGGAACGCCTTGCCAATTTGTGCGATACCAAATGGAATGCGCATACGGCCCGTTTTCTGAACATTCAGGAAATTAACGAAAATTCCCTGCGCAGTCTCGGGACGCAGATACACGTCCATAGTATTATCGCTACTGCTGCCCATCTGGGTCTTGAACATAAGGTTGAACTGGCGCACGTCGGTCCAGTTACGAGTACCGCTAATAGGGTCAACTATCTCATAGTCAAGAATTATCTGCTTGAGTTCTTCAAGATTGTTATCATTCATCGCCTTCTCATAACGAGCATGCAGCTCGTCCCACTTGCGTTGATTCTCGAGCACGCGAGGATTGGTCTGACGGAACATCGCCTCGTCGAAGCTGTCACCAAAGCGCTTTGCAGCTTTAGTCACCTCTTTGTCCATCTTCTCCTCATACTTAGCAAGCTGGTCTTCAATGAGCACGTCGGCGCGGTAACGCTTCTTGCTGTCGCGATTGTCGATGAGAGGGTCGTTGAAAGCATCCACATGTCCACTGGCTTTCCAGATTGTGGGGTGCATAAACACAGCACTATCGATGCCCACAATGTTCTCATGCAACAGCGTCATTGCTTCCCACCAGTAGCGCTTAATGTTATTCTTCAACTCTACACCATTCTGGCCATAGTCATATACTGCGCCTAGACCATCATAAATCTCACTTGACGGGAACACAAACCCGTACTCTTTGCAATGCGATACAATCTTCTTGAAAACGTCTTCGTTTTGTGCCATTTTACTTTGTAATTTATTTTAAGGTGCAAAATTACTGCTTTTTTTGGAAAAATGATATGTAGATAGTATTAAATTAAGTTTTATGCCTTAAGTTTTATGCGAAAAATGATGATTTAACCCGCTTTTTTCTTGCCACAATCAACTTGTTTTTGACTACAAAAGTATTAATTAAACACTACATAATTTTTATTGGCTTAAAAAAAATCACTACAACTATAAAACTACAATATTGTATTTCAATGATTTATTTTTTGTATTTACACTACAATAATTTACAAAAGTCGGAAATAAAACACACATTCCATTTGCATATTTAATTTTTATATTGTATTTTTGCATTTGCTAACATAAAGCAATATTGAAACATGTTTGGACTGAAGAAAACAAATAAAACCATAAGCGATCTTGATAGTTTTCTCGATTATCTTGACGAGTGTGTTCTAACCTACAAAAGTGGCATTAAGAACTATCTTGATGGAAACAAGAAGGAATTTGATGACAACCTGGAGAACATCACTCGACTGCGCGACACCACTACCGACCTGCGCCGCACTATAGAGAACGAGCTTTACAGCTACTCGCTTGTCACCGACCAGCGAGTGGAGATAATGCAGCTATTGGAACGCCTCGATACGATTATCAACCTGCTTCACAAGAACTTGTGGCAGTATGAGATAGAGATTCCCTTCTTCCCGTCGGAGCTCAACATAGATTTCCTCAAACTCGTGGAGGTTACCGGTCTGGCGGTAGAGGGCACCATTCAAGCGTCACGAGACTACTTCAAAGCCCCCCGCTTTGTTGGCGAGAAGACTCACCGCATTTATTTCTTTGAAAAAGAGGTGAGTAAGATAGCCCAGTCCATCAAGCGCCGTGTGTTCCACGAGATGGACAATTTCAAACTGAGCCAGAAGTTCCACCTGCGCTACTTTACCCTCCACGTTGAGGAACTTGCCGAGGAAGCTGTGCGTGTCGCAGACCGCCTTACCATCATGGTCATAAAATTGAACAACTAATCTATTAGTCATAAATCTAATCCTCATGGAACTCACCCTGTCGATATTACTTCTCCTTATGGTTGGAGCGTGGTTAGGATACCGGGAAATTGGCGTCAGTTTCCTGGGCATCCACATCCGCGACCTGATATCGACAAAGCTCTTCGGCACAATGCAATTTGTGGTAGTGGCAGCATTTATAGTAGGAGTTTATGTGACAAATGCCACTTTTATTCATTTTTCAGATGAAGCATTAAATCTCACGCATATTACAAAGGTGTTGGTGATTTTGTGCGCCATTGTCATGGCAACCATGATAGTTCGCGCGACAAATCAATACACATCAGCGATAACCGCTTTCTGGGGTGCCGTAGCTGCGCTGGGAGTTGAATGTAACTGGTTTTTTAACCACGCCCCATTACTCGTTGCTTTACTTCTCTCGCTGATAGCCGCGCCCATTGTGGGAACTATGCTATTCTATCTTTACCAGAGAGTCTTCAACCACATTATTTATAAAGGCGACACTCACCTTCTCATCAAGAACCTTTACATGAAGCGCCTGGCACTTGTGGGAATCATCCTCGGCGGCATGGCACTTGCCGTGAATTACGCATTGTTCGTGGCGCCATTTCTTTCGTGTGTGCTGAGCGAGATGAACACAACCTCACCTATCATCATAATCATTGCCGCCATGGTGTTGAGCGCCGTAATGATAATTCCCGCTGCCACCGTATTGCACAACGAGAATCATGGAGCAAAACGAATGCGTTGGGCACTGCCATCGCTTTATGCACTCTTCACCGTGCTCATTTTAGGTAACGTGGCTGGAACACTCTTGTTGGGCCTAGTGCCAATGATAGTGTCTCCAAGCCAAATCAGAGAATGCTGCAAGCTATCAAAAGGTGACCGCCACCGCAGTCTTATTAATATAGCCAGCATCACAATAGCAACTCCTATTATAGCATTCTTGATAGCCTTTGTTATGCTGACAGTTGTAAAAAACTCTCTCATAATGCTGATTGTCACTTGTTTTGTGTTCATCACTTGTATGCTAGTGATACAGAACTACAGGCAGAGGCGCAAGCACACTCTAACCGAGAAGGCCCTAAACGATGAGCTCACACACAGTAGCGAAACCGGCGATGAGCGCAACCGACTTGATGTCGCTGCCGTCACGTCACAATTCAACGTGATGACCAACGAAATCGACATCAAGCACAAAGAGTTAGTAAACCTTTCATTATATATTAAGCAGCAGCGTCAGTACCTCGAAGACCTGGGCAATAGCCTCTACGATTTGTCAAATGAGGACGACGTCACCCTGCTGCGCCAACAATTGCGCGAGACAGCGCAAAAACTTAACGATAACATGCGGCTCACTGATGAGATGGACCAATTCTACAACCAAGTAGAAGACCTCCACAAGAATTTCGTGAGCCGCCTGCTTATGCGTTGTTCCAACCTGTCGGAGAAGGAGAAGCGCTTAGCGATATTGCTTCGCTTGGGTTTCTCCAGCAAAGACATAGCGGGAATGATGAACGTGGAGCCCAAAAGCGTGGAGGTGAGCCGTTACCGCTTCCGCCGCAAACTCAAGCTCGAACGTAGCGTCAACATAGTAGAATATCTTCAGATGATATAATACAGTAAACATCTAATTTATTAACTAAAATGTTTCTACAATGAAAAAATTATTAACCCTATCCTTTGTGCTGGCACTCTCCGCTTGGGGCAGTGTGTGGGCACAAGAAGCTGACGAGAACGTCACCTACAACCAGTATGGCGTGAAAGTCGACCGTGAAGAGCTGATCTCAGAGCAGCGCAACAACATCCTCACGTTTGAGTCTAAGAACAAGGAGTATCGTCTGTGGTTTGATAACCGCGTTCAAGTTGACGGAGCCATGTTTTTTGGAAACAACGAAGACTACAACGACATTGGCAACAACGTGTCAATTCGCCGTGCGCGTTTCGCCGTTAAGGCCCGCCTGCCTCACAACTGGTATGGCGAGGTTGACGTGGATTTTGCTGATGGCAAGTTTGAATTGAAGGACGCTATCGTCCAATTCGACGGAATCCCCAACGTGTCAATCAAGGCCGGTAACTTCAAGGAGGACTTCTCTATGGAGCAGACCACCTCGTCGCGTTACCTCACCTTCATGGAGCGCCCAATGGTATGTAAGGCACTTGTTCCTTCGCGTCACCTTGGTTTGCAGATATCTTATCTGCGTGACCACTTCCGCGCCACTGGTGGTGTATTTTTCCAGACTATCGCTGGCGAGGAAGAGTTGACCTATGTTCAAGACAACAACAAGGACTTTGGCCGCAACCAGGGCTACTCGTTCACTGGTAAAATTGGCTATATGCCCTACGCTAAGGACCGCAGCTGGGGTCTCTACTTCGGCGCTAAGGCTTCTTACCGCACTCCTAAGACCGATGTTGCCACTGGCGAGTGGGGCGGCGAGCGTTTCAGCACCCGCAACGCCACCAGCATCAACCGCAAGAAATATCTTGACACCGACGTGATTAAAGATGTTGACCACACCTTCCTCTATGGTCTTGAAGGTGCTGCCTACTACGGCCCTGCCCGCATCCAAAGCGAGTGGATTCGCAACAGCGTGGATGCAGCTAAGGCAACCTACAACTTTGGCGGATGGTATGTTCACGCATCTTGCTTGCTCTTTGGTGGTAAGCAACGCTTCAACACTGCCGAGGGTGAGTTCACCCAACCACAACGTGGCCGTAAATGGGGCGACATCGAGCTCGCACTTCGCTACGACTACCTCACCCTTAACAACAAGGATGTGTATGGTGGTGCCGGCGAGAATTTCACCGTAGGTCTGAACTACTGGGTTAACAACAGCGTTAAGATTGTTCTTAACTATCAGTACACTAACAACGACCGCTATGCCAACGGTAAGGGCAAACTCTTTACTGGTCACGACGCCGATGGCAAGCCTACTGCCGACTACACCAAGATTGTAGAGGCCAAGGGCAAAGGTGGTGTAAACTACAGCATGTTGGGCCTTCGCTTAGAGGTTAACTTCTAATCTATTGTTTAACTCTTTAAATGATATATAGCAATGAAAACTATAAAGTTATTATTCGTGGCACTTCTCGCAGTGGCGATGACTGCCTGCGTTGAAGACAAAGTATATGAGGGTCCTAACACCATCGAAGCTGTTTCGATAAATCCAGATGCACCAACTTCGTTTGACGAAGTGGTTGTAACAGCAAAGGTGTCGGGCTTATTAAATGTTACTAAAGCCGTTCTGCGTTATTCTATAAATGATGATTTCGTTGAAGAAATCAACATGACAGGCGACGGCAAAACCTTCACAGCCACCATTCCCGCGCAGGAAGACGGTGACAAGGTGAACTTCTCAGTAATCATCACCAATGAGGCTGGCTACACCTCTACCGTTGACAAAGACTACACAGTGGGCGACAAACCCAGCGACTTCACCAAGCTCGTTATCAACGAGGTATTTGGTGCTGGAAATGACAACGAGAAATATCTCGAGCTTTACAACAATGGCGAAGACCCCATCAAGTTGAAAGGCGTAGTGATTCGCAAGGACGAAGCCGATAACGTTTGGGTTGGTGAAGAAGGCGAAGTCATCATGGGCCATGGCTATTTCTGTATTGTAGGTGCCAAGGGGGTTCTTGGCGAAGGTGGAAGTGGTCCTAATCCTCGTCCTATGACTAAAGGTCTCTCGGCTAAGAAAAATGTTCTCATGGAGGTTTATGACCCCAACGGTAACCTCGTAACAAAGTTCCAGCGTGGCATTAAAGGCGATGAAGGCTGGGGAAACGGATCATCTTACAACGGGTTATCATACACCGAGAACAAGAAGACCTGGAGCCGCTGTCCAAACGGCTCTGGCAACTTCATGATTGCCGAAAAGAGTCTGGGAGCCAAGAACCCTGACTCTGGCGAAGAAGATCTAACCATAGTACAGTAAACACAATCTATAAAACTTCTTAAGACTTGGCAGGCGATAAGCCTTGCCTGCCAGGTCTTTTTGAAAAAACAAGCAAAAAGTAATCCAAATAAAATCCTATAAAAATGGCAAAAGAAGAATTAAAGATTGGTGAAATTTCTAAACCAAGGTTTGAGTTCCGCAGCTTCGGTCGCTGCTTCTGTGAGGCTGGCAAGCGCATGGCTCGCCTTAGTGCTCCTGTTCCCGAGAAAGTGTGGGAGCGCCACAGCACCGAGACCTACATCGTGAGCCGTACCAACGACGTGAACAACACTAAGATACGCGACGGCAAGATGGATATCAAGACCTTCGTTCAGGAAGTTGACGGCCTCGAGCAGTGGAATCCCTTGATGAAGGGCGAGTTCCCCATCAGCGCACAGGTGTTGAGAGAAGAGGTATTCCCAGCCTTCAAGGTAGAAGGAATGCCTGAGCTCACCAAAGAGAAATATACACTTGAGGAGTTCCTCCAGATGATTGACGAGCATCCCGACCTGCAGGCTGTCAAGGTTGAGAAGGCCCGCTACGGCTATATGGTTAACGACACCATCTGCGAGACTGGCGAGGTTTACATCAACGGCGCTATGGTTCGCACCATCAACAGCGAGAGCACCGAGATTGAGGACATCAAGAAGACCATCGCCGACCTTGGTCTTGAGGGCGTTGAGAACATCAACTACCTGCAAGCCATCAAGCGCGTGATTGGCATGATTAACAAACCCTTAGCAAATTAAACGATTATGGCACAAGAGATAGAAAGAAAATTCCTTGTAAAAGGTGATTTTAAAGATGAGGCTTTCAAGGCCACTCGCATCATTCAAGGTTATCTTTGCTCTGTTCCTGAGCGCACTGTTAGAGTTCGCGTGAAGGGGGAGAAAGGATTTATCACTGTCAAGGGCATTGGCAACGAGAGTGGAGCCAGCCGCTTTGAGTGGGAGAAAGAGATTCCTGCCGACGAGGTTATGGAGCTGCTCAAGATCTGCGAGCCTGGCGTTATCGACAAGACCCGCTATCTGGTGAAAGCCGGCGAGCGTACCTTCGAGGTGGATGAATTCTACGGCGACAACGATGGACTTACCGTTGCCGAGGTGGAGCTGCCTAGCGAAGATGCCGAGTTTGACCGTCCTGCCTGGCTGGGCGAGGAGGTTACTGGCGACGTGAAGTACTACAACTCCATGCTCATGAAGAACCCTTACAAGAACTGGAAATAATCTTTTATCATTGATTTGCAGCAGGGGTGTCAGGAGACACACATCTGGCACCCCTTTTTCAAAAAACCTTAAAGAAATGGCGGAAGAGACAAACAAGCAGGAGGCGGTTTTTGATCCTCTTGATATGAACAACTACAAGCTCGAGAAACTGCCCAAGATGCAGAAATCGGGCTTCGAGAAGATATTACAACGCATAGGCGGGCCTTTGGCAATACTCGTCTTTGTGGTCATCTATTTCTTTGCCGATATTCCTTTTATCAACAAAATAGACACCAACAAAGAGACCACCGAGCTTGCCGATGGAGCCGTGAAGCGTTATGAAGAGATGTATAAGAAGGCCGAGAAGAAAATCGCGGTAGAAGTTGACAAAAGCGGCAAGGAGACCAAACGCGAGCTTACTGCCGCCGAGAAGCAACAACTCACTGCCGACACTCACGACCATTTCTTGCGCATCAACTATGCGATGCTCGCAATATTTGCTGCCGCCATTATCCTTTGGATTACCGAAGCTATACCCAACTACCTCACCTCGCTGATTGTCATAATGTCGATTGTTCTAACCGGGGTGACAAGCGACAAGGAGGCCTACGCCCAGCTGGGCCACCCTGTCATGTGGCTCAATATCCTGTCGTTTATCTTAGCTAGTATGCTTGTCAAAACCCAAGTGGCTAAACGCTTCGCGCTATGGTTTGTGATAAAGTTTGGCAAGAGCACCAACGGCATAATTTTGAGCTTTATCGTTATCAACATCGTTCTTTCAGCGTTTATTTCGGCAACTACTGCTAAAGCGGCAATCCTGCTGCCCATTTTCATGGTAGTGGCTGCCATTTATGGTGCCAGTCAAGGCCATCGCAACAACTTTGGCCGCAACTTGGTGCTTCAAAACCTGTTCCAGATTAACTTAGGCGCCAACTCCTTCCTCACCGGCTCAGGCGCTACACTGCTTGCAGGTGCGCTTATTGGCGGTGCGCTTGGAATCGGCTCTATCAGTTATCAAAACTGGTTTATGGCAGCGTTCCCCATGAATATTATCCTGATCTTCATTGGTTGGTTTGTGGGCTCAAAAATCTTCTTCCCCCTCAAGAAAGAAGAGCGCAAGCCACAAATTGAAGGTGGAATGGACCGTCTGCGCGACGAGTTATACAAACTCGGCAAGATGAGCGGACAGGAATACCGGGCAGTCGCCATCTTTGTGACAGTGCTGGCATTGTGGGCTACTGGCGATTATCATGGCATAGGACAAACGGCAGTCGCCTTTATGGGTGCTGTGGTTGCTCTGTTGCCCAAGATTGGCATTGTGAAGTGGAACGATGTTGATATTCCATGGCACTTGCTGCTCTTCTCTGCTGGTGCCTATACCCTCGGAGCAGGCCTTGAGGCGACTGGTCTGCCAGGAACTATGATTAACGCCCTCTTTGGCGCACTTGGCATTGGTGCCAGCACGCCATTCTGGGTTATCTATATGATTCTCACAGCAAGCATCTTGCTGTTCTCGCTCATCTTTGAGTCGAAGACCATGCTTACCCTCATCTTCGTGCCCATCGCCATTGGCGTGGCGCAGAGCAATGGTTACCCAATCATGAGCCTCGCATTCCCAGTGGCATTGCTCGTAGGCCATGTGTATGTGCTGCCATTTAACAGCAAGCCCGCTGCCCTACTCTACACAACCAACCAGTACAGCATCAGCGACACCTTTAAGTTTGGTATCACCATGATGTTCATCAGTTGGCTCATGATTCTCCTGTGGGGCGACACCGTACTAAGATGGTTTGGCTACACCAATGGAGTGTTCTTCTAAGTGTAAAGTATTAAGTTTTAAGTGTTAAGCGAGCTACGCCAACTGACAACCAATAACTGATAACTGACAACTCAAAATGATTGACATCAAGCCAAAGATTCATGACAGCAACACGCTGGAGTTCAAAGTGGGTTTCCTACCTAACGACGGGAAAACCTACGATGACTTCTACATGAACACGTGGATTTTCATCCCCGAGAGGCTTGATGTGAACAAGCACACCTATAGCAAAGACACATTCTACTGCGACACACTTTCCTACCTGCGTCTCATCACGCCACGCTATGAGCTGCGCGAACTCACCGATGTGCACTCGCTTCCGTTCACGCGCATCAAGCAGGCGTGCGAGAACCCCATAAATACCAACAAGGAGTTTGAAACCGAGGTAAAGATGTATGCCTCTATCGTAAAGAGCAGCGTTCGAGACGCGTATATCAGAATTACACGTCAGGATAACGAGGAAGTGCAGCGCAGCCTTGCTTGTGACCTGGTAGAGCAAGTCAAAGCTGTGGCAGAGATGTATCGCTCTCTTCGCCCTACCCTGCTCGAGAGTGATGAGGGAAAGCAGGTGGCGGTCTATTACGACTTTGGCGACGAGTTTATATCCAACATTATTGAGCAACATCTGGGACGAATCGTCAAACTCCTGAACCCTCGCGAGAGAAGTGGAGGGCCGCTCTTGTCAATGCTCACCCAGTTGCTTGATAGCGAACGCAAATACCGCAAGAGCCACAAATATCTTGAGGTGGAGGCAGATAGTCCCGACAGCAACCGCCAATTTGTTTATCACGCCAGTCAACTCAAAAAATACATCGAGAGTAATCTCTACCTACCCACCCACAAGCGCCGCAACACCGCCTTCCTTGAGCAAGTGGCGTTCAGCGTGGCTGCAGGAATCTCGATGGTATTTGCCACGGTGGTGTCGTTTGCCTTCCAGCAGACCTATGGCAACTTCACGCTGCCATTCTTTATCGCATTGGTGATAAGTTATATGTTCAAGGACCGCATCAAGGACATGATACGCAACTACTTCGCTCACGGTATCGGCAGTCGTTTCTACGACTATCTAATTTCCATACGCGTGGGACTGCGCAAAATTGGTAAGGTAAAGGAGGGGTTCGACTTTGTGTCACCGCAAGACGTGTCGCGTCATGTCAACGAGAAGCGTGCCCGCAAGAATCCGCTCGTGGTGAACCGCGGTGTGGATGAGCAAGTGATTCAGTACCGCAAGTACGTCCACCTCAAGCGAAAAGAGGTTGACAAACTCTCGGCCTACCCTATCAACGGCATCAACAATATCGTGCGCTTCAACCTCGCTGGTTTTATGCGCAAGATGGACAATCCCACCGTGCCGCTATATGTGAACCAGGGCGATGCCGCCAACCATTTCACCGATGGAGACAAAGCCTACTACCTGAATTTTATCATACAATGTAAATATGAGGACAAGAGCGAGTACAAGCGTTACCGTGTGTGCTTGCGTCGCGACGGAATTCAAAGCATAGAGGAGAAACACCAATGAAAAAAATAGTCACTTTAGCAACTATTGCGACAATGACAATGCTGTTTATCGCATGTGCCAACAAGAGCACAGTCAATATCCTTATCGCCAACGAGCATGAGCGCGACACTACCAATGTTGTGGTGCATGTTCCTGTTGAGGACATAATGCAACATGTTGATGCTCCGTCGATTGACTCACTTACACTGCTAAACGAGAAAAATCAGCCAGTGAAATTCACCACCACAAGCGACGGCAAAAACATTGAGTTCACCGTCCACATCATCAAAGCCCGCTCACAAAAAAACTACTCCCTCAACACTAGCAACCCCAGCCTCAGCGATAACCTCTTCTCCTTTCGCACCACAAGCATCAATGTGAACTTATAATTTGGTTCAGTTAATCTACACTTTTTGAGGGGCTTTTTGTTGGAATTGATGTGATTCTTTAGCGTTTCAGCTCTAGTCTCAGCACGCGTATTGGTCGGTTTTCGCCGAGGTATTGTGTTGAGTCAATGCAGGTCTCGCCAGTGGGAATAAAGCCGCATTTCTCCATTACGCGGCCTGAGGCTGGATTGTCGATGAAATGACCACTGATGAGTGATGGCATGTCGGTTGTCTCACAAATGTAGTTAATCATCAACCGAAGTGCCTCGGTACAGATGCCCCTGTTCCAATATGGTTTTGCTATCCAATAGCCGATTAGGGGCTCGTTTTCACGGGCAGGCAGGTCGCAGTCGCACGAGGGGCCATAACCTATCGCCCCGATAGGTTCGCCACTTTCTCCTTTTAGGGTTATCGCCCAAGTGGTGTCGTTATTGAAGACCGTGCGTATAATCTCTCGACTCTCCTCCACGCTTTTGTGCGGAGGCCATCCAGCGCGCCCACCCACGTCGGGGTCCGAAGCCCACTTGAATAGAACCTCGGCATCACTTTCGCGCCATGGCCGCAGTATCATTCTATTTGACTCCATAAGTTTACTTTATAAAATAGCGTGGAACCTGTTTCTTGTAGGCCCTATATTCTTCACCAAAATCGGCTTCTAGTCGTTTCTCTTCTGAACGTACCTGAATGGTGAGAAAAACAACTTGTACAGCAAAAACCAGCAATGCCCACCAGCTCAGTAGCCAGAGCATCACACCGATGTCATAGATGTAGATCCCCACGAGCATCGGGTTGCGTGAGAAGCGGTAGGGACCGTCGGTCATCAGGTGCTTAGTGCGAGGTGCTACCTCATGGTTATAGGCATCAAACGGGTTACCTTCGCCCACTTTTTTCATGTGAACTATTGCCCAAATGCTCAAACATAGCCCCACTAGCATTAGAACACCAGCAATTATTGCCCAAGGCAGCGCTGGTACCCAAGGGAAGGGTCGTCCCGACACCCACCACATCAAAGCAGGGATACCAGCAACGAAGACAAGAAAACCCAAGATGTATCCAAATGCGTTTTTCATCGTCTCCATCGTTTTAGCATCGGGAAAAAGCCTCGCATCATCGCAACATATTCATCACGCGTCATGGGTTGGGGCATATTCTTATTCACCTCATCAACAAACTGAGCGCAGTGCTCTATCATCTCGTCCATAGTGCACTCTTGCAGGAATTTACCACCATGGTAACAGTACTTGCAGTAGTCAAAACAAGTGCTGCCATCAGCATTGGTACCACAATCATCGATACTAGTCAGCGGCATTCCGCAACTTTGGCAAAACTGTGGCAACTGGCCTTCTTGAAACTTCTTTTCTTTCTTTGGAAATGAAGCTTCAAAGGCCTCATAATCCTCTGGCTTCTCGTCGGCAACAAAGTAGCCTTTTGGTGGGCAATATGTCGCCTCAACGCCTCCGAGCCAGCCAGGAATTAGCTCTTGGGCAAGGAAGTATGGCACCTCCGCATCGCGTGGCTCGCTATGATAATGGATGCCCATCTTGCTGGCGAGGTCAAAACCAGCGTGCTTGTAAAAATTTATGTTCCCTTCCATGCACAGGAAGCCAACACCTAAGTCGCGTGCTTTGTCAAGCGCATAGTTGAGCAACTTGAGTCCATAACCTTTGCGCTTGTAATCGGGATGTATACTGATTGGCCCAAAAGTCCACGATGGGCGTCGAGTGCCATCATCGAGCACAAGTTCGGCTTTTGAGAACATAATGTGCCCTATTATCTTGCCGTCCTCCTCCATTACAAAATCGAGTTCGGATATGAAATCAGGATTGTTCCTGAACTGGTTGAGCACAAAATGCTCGGTACATCCAGGACGATACACGTTCCAAAATGCCTCACGCGTGAGCTCCTCCACCTCACGATAATCACCGGGTTGTTCTAATCTTATGTTCATTGTCGTTTGTTTTAATTGCAAAGATAAAGAAAAAATAATTGCCAGCAAACTGTTTCTATTAATAGGTAATTCACGAAAAAATAATTTTCCGTGAATTACCATTGAATGTACTATTATGAAGCTAGGTTACATTCTCGCCTTCTGCTTCTCGCCGGCACCCGAGCCGCGGTATTTGCTACCTGCGACATTGAACTTCCATGTGAGATCGACCATGAAGGTGCGACGGGCGGGGTTATAGGTATAGAGTTCTCTCACACCATAGATTACAGCACCTGTCTTGCTAGTATTAAAGATATCGTTGCATCGGAGGTCAGCAGTCAGTGTTCCCAATCGTCCCAGGCTGAAGTCGCGTTGAACACCCAGTGTTGAATTGAAGCGGGTTTTTGTGAGGCGGAAGTTGTTATAATCTCCACGTGAAGCCCAATATATGCTTGCATTCAGGCGGAATCCCTTTGGCAACTCTATATCGTTTTGCCACACGAGGTTCAGATATGGGTGGTTAAGGGTGAGGATTGAACCATCGGCGCAAGGTGTCTTATAGTTTTGGAACACAGCGAATGCACTCCACTGTGGATGCCAGCAGCCAATCACTGGACGTGCAACAAAATTGATTGACAGTTGGTTGAAATCCTCGGCGCTATTGATAGGACGAACAAGACTTACCAGTGGATCATCGGCTCCGGGATAAGGCTCAGTCGACATTGTCTCGCAGTCCTTGATGCGCCCATAGTTAAAGGTGAGGTTCATCCACTTGTAGGCAGTGTTTAGCACGAGGCTGTGGGTGTAAGTGGGTTTCAGGTAGGGGTTACCACTCTGATAGGTGTAGCGGTTGACATATATAGTTGAGCTAGTGAGGTTGCCATAGTTTGGACGCTCAATGTCACGGCGATAGGATAGCGAAAGCTGCACGTCACCAATGGGGACTGAAATCATCGCTGAGGGGAACCAGTCGCCGTAGTTGCGGCAAACCTCGTCCTCGCGAACTCCAAAGTTGAAGTAGTCGTTCTTGAGGTGCTCATAGCGAAGTCCCACTTGTGCAAACACTCGACCAAACAGTCTTCCATATTCCATGAACGCTGCTGTTGACGACTCATTGATCTTGGTGTCTGTCGTCTTTACTGGCATAGCATCGGTAGCTGTGAACGAATAGGCATCAGTGCGATGGTTGTGTGAGTACTCGCCGCCGAGCGACAGGTTACCATTCCACACAGGATAGGAGAAGATAAGCTTCGTTGCCCAGAAGTCGTTGCCACTGCGGGTGTTGCTCTCAATGCTACGCTGTGAGGTCTCCCCTGTAGCCGATGTTGCAGTCTCAAATGTGCTACCTGGAGTCTCGGTTTGGTCGAAGAGTCCGTCCACATTGAAGTCGACGCCCAGTTTGCCAATTTTGCCATTGTAGTAAGCGTTAAAAATGTGCTTCTTGAAGGTATCGCTCTGCCTGATGTCGCTCTCGGAGTGTTCGGTTAAGATACCGTTCTCATAATTGTCGGTATAGAACATGTCGCTGAAATCAGTGCCGGGGTGGCGGTCATATTTATAAAATGCTCCAAAGCTATGATTCTCATTTACCATATAGTTAATCTGAAGTTGTGGCGACCAACCTTTCCAGATGTTTTTACCTTCCTGAGTTATAACGCTATTATAGTAGTCAGGGCCTACATAATAAATAAGCTCGTTGTCCTGCAGCTGCTTGCTGTGGCCATAGCGTCCTGCCCAGAACGAGGCAGTGAGGTCAAGACCGCCAATGCGGTAGTTCATGTCGAGGTTGTTGGCGATGGTGTAACCATACTGGTACATACCATTCAGGTTATCCTGGAAACTGAAGCCCTCGCCTTGCGCTTTCTTGAGCTGGATGCGCACAACGGCCTTGGTCGAGGCGGCATAGCGGGCTCCGGGGTTCTGGATCACATCAACGTGCTCTATTTGGTCGGAACGCAGGCGTGAAAGCTCATTCATGTCCTGAACTTTGCGGCCGTTGATATATACCTCGGCTTCGCCACGGCCAAGTACCTTAAGACCCCCATCACGCTCAGCTTCGAGCGATGGCACTCTCCTCAGGGCGTCGGCCACAGTACCAGCCTTCTCAAGTATGGTCCCCTCGATGGTGGTGCGCATGGCCTCACCCTTGACGCGGGTCTTGGGCAACTTGCTCACCACTACCACCTCGCCCAGCAATGTGGCTTCGGGCTGCAAGGTAATTATGCCAAGGTTTACCGCACTAGAGTTGATATACATTGTCTGGTAACCTATATAAGAAATCTTTACCAGTCCACCATTTTGGAGAGCAGTAAGATTGAATGCACCTTGCTCATCGGTAATGCCGCCCTGCACATAGGCCGAGTCGGGCATCGATAGCATCACAACGTTGACAAATGGCATTGGCTCACCATTCTCGTCAACAACTTTGCCGTTAACATCGGGAGTTTTTGCTACAGCGCTCACAGCCATCATCCTGACAGCCATCAGAGCAGTAATTCTCAAAACTAAATCTTTCATTTTACCTTATTTTTTAATTATACAATGTTATTTGCTTTGTTCTCACGTTAGACGTAATGAGCGTTGAAAATGTTTCGGTGATTTTAATGTTGTTCTCAACTTTTTAAACATTTTAACAATGACCATGTTTTAAAAAATCATGAACAGCGGTTTATCGTCTGCATGATTTTAGATAAATAAGGCGGCGCTTCGGCAATGCTCATGCAAGCATGGCACTGCACTCGGCTTGCACTAATTTTGACGCAAAATTACTACTAGAATTACAGCAATAACAAGCTTTTGGGATATTCTGCAGTGTTTTGTGACGAGTGGTAGTATTATTTCACTATATCCCCAAAAAGTTGTATCTTTGCGAAAAGTTACTAATAAGATGTTATTATGATAAAGGATTTCAATTTCTACGCACCCACAAGGGTTGTGTTTGGTCGTGAGTCGGAGAATAAGATAGGTGAACTAGTGGCTGCCAATGGTGGCAAAAAAGTGCTGATACACTATGGCGGTGGTTCGGCGCAGCGTTCGGGCCTGCTCGATGTGGTGCGAGAACAACTGAATGATGCTGGTATCGCATTTTGCGAGCTGGGCGGTGTGGTGCCTAACCCGCTGCTGTCGAAGGTTCGCGAGGGCATTGAATTGTGCCGTCGTGAGGGAGTGGACTTCATTCTTGCCGTGGGTGGTGGTAGTGTTATTGACTCGTCAAAGGCGATAGGCTATGGTGTGCCTTATGATGGTGATGTGTGGGATTTCTGGGCAGGAAAGGATGTGCCCAAGCAGTGTCTGCCCATCGGCGTGGTGCTGACGATTCCTGCAGCCGGTAGCGAGATGTCGTCGAGTTGCGTGATTACCGCTGACGAGGGTCTGCTCAAGCGTGGCATCAACAGCGACCTGTGCCGTTGCCGATTTGCCGTGATGAATCCCGAGCGCACCTACACCTTGCCTCCCTACCAGACGGCCGCCGGCGCAACCGACATCATGATGCACACCATGGAACGCTACTTCTCGAAATATGAGGACATGACGCTCACCGATGCCATCAGCGAGGCCTTGTTGCGTACCGTCAAGGACTCTGCCCTGGTGGTGATGCGCAATCCCGAAGACTATCGTCACCGTGCGCAAATCATGTGGGCAGGTTCGCGGGCTCACAACGACCTGACCGAGTGCGGCACCGAGAAAGACTTTGCCACGCACCGCCTCGAACATGAGTTGAGCGCGCTCTTTGGGGTCACTCATGGTGCGGGTTTAGCAGCTATTTGGCCCTCGTGGGCACGCTATGTGAAGGATAAGCACCTGAGCCGATTTGTGCAGTTTGCCGTGAATGTGATGGGAGTACCCAACGACTTTGCGCATCCCGAGGAAACTGCCGAGCGCGGCATTTGTGCAGTTGAGGAGTTCTATCGCCAGATAGGTATGCCCACCAGCATCCATGAGTTGCTGGGCCGTGACATCACCGACCAGGAGATTGATATCATGGTTGAGAAGTGCTCGCGTGGCGGTACCATCACCCTGGGTGCCATGGAGGTGCTCTAAGCTCAAGCCATGCGCGACATCTATCGCATGGCCCGGTAAGAGATTGAATTCAAATGTAGAAAAAGGAGGAGGGCAAGAACAGTCCTCCTCCTGAATTTTTAGGGGTGACACGATGGGGTGTGTGGTGTGAGTTGCTTGCCGCTCATGCTGATTTAAAGATGAAATGTTAAGAAATGGTGTGTGATTGCTTTGTTTTTTTAAAAAAATTGTTATATTTGCAAAAAAACAAACAACATCATGAAAACGACACACTTGTTCCTGGCTATTCTATGCTCTCTGATGGGAGTGATAAGTGTCAATGCTGCTGAGGGTTGTGCAGCCGTTGACGCCACTACCAAGACACTCACCTTCTACTACGATTCTGAAGCGCA
>JAGCRW010000041.1 GCA_017964485.1 Muribaculaceae bacterium
ATTGGAGTAACCCCACCCTGAGACGTTGGTACAATCATGGCAAGTGCGACACATCAAAACTGACAAAAGAAGAGCGGCAGCTGCGCCGTTTCTATAAAAAAGTGCTAAGACTCTGCAACAGCGAAAAAGCCATCGCACAAGGCGAGTTCTATGACCTTATGTATGCCAACCGCGACACGATTAACTGCGACAAAGTTTACGCTTATTACCGGCATTATGGTAATGAGTGTCTGCTCATTATCGCCAATTTCGGTGATCAAGATGAGAGCGTCAATCTACACACCCCGCTTCATGCTTTCTACACAATGCTGTTGAAGCCTGGCACCTACAATGCCTGTGAGTTACTCACTGCCAGCGAGATGACTATCCTCATTGATCCAAACACACCAATCAACCTCACCATCCCACATCGCAATGCGATGATTATCAAACTAATAAAAATTTCTTGAAAATATTTTCTTCATAATATAGGAATAACCACTTTTATGTTGTAATTTTGCAGTACAATTCAACGACTAATATTATGAGCAAAAAACCATTCAAAATTTTTTCGGGCAGATATTCAAGATATCTTGCCGATGAGATAGCCAAGAAACTCGGTATTGAAGTTGGTGAAATGCTAGTCAACGAGTTTGCCGACGGCGAGTTTCAAGTGTCATACGAAGAATCGGTGAGGGGCGACGAAATTTACCTCGTTCAGTCGATGTTCCCCCCAACCGACAACCTAATGGAACTTCTGCTCATGATTGACGCAGCTAAGCGCGCATCGGCGAAATCGGTTACCGCCGTAATTCCATACTTTGGATGGGCACGCCAAGACCGCAAGGATCGTCCACGTGTGTCAATAGCCGCAAAACTTGTTGCTGGAATGCTCACCAGCGCAGGAGTAGACAGCATAATCACCATGGACCTCCACGCTGATCAGATACAAGGATTCTTCAACCTGCCGCTCAATCATCTCTATGCTTCGTCGGTGTTTGTGCCTTACATCAACAGCCTTAAGCTTAAAGATATGGTTTTCGCTTCACCTGACGTCGGTGGAGCAAAACGCGTTTTGGAATATGCCAAGCATTATAAAGTGCCAATGGCACTCTGCCACAAGCAGCGTGCCCGTGCCAATGTGGTTGAGAAAATGACAATTATCGGTGATGTTAAAGACAAGAATGTAATCCTCGTTGACGACATGATCGACACCGCAGGAACAATCTGCACTGCTGCTGATGTGATGATCAAAAATGGTGCAAAATCGGTTAGGGCTATTGCGTCTCACGGAGTGATGAGCGATCCGGCTACTGAACGCATCAACAAAAGCAAGCTCACCGAAGTCGTTATCTCCGATTCTATCAACTACGACACCAGCCGAAGCGAGAAGGTGAAAAGAGTATCTGTCGCTGGACTAATTGCCGAGACAATTCAGCGCATCAACGACCACGAGTCAATTAGCTCGCAATACATTATTAATCACTAAGAATAATACTTTCCAAATAGTTTATGCAGCAATCTCTTCAGCCTTTTAGGCTCATGAGGTTGCTGTTTGCTTTGTGTCGCCTCAGCTGGCTCTGGCATGCGAAACCACAACTTGCCAAAGCAGTCAGGACGGTGAAAATCGGGTTTCTCACCATCTATAGCACTCCACGACACATAGTGAGGATGCATCGTATTACTGCCACACTTGTAAAAGTTACCCATCACAAAGTCAGGAAGAATGTCGCCATCAAGTCCCACCAACTGTAAAGGAATTGAGACAACAAGATCCCAGCAGAATGTCCCATCCTGCTCTTCAATCGCCTCACTACCACACGACGAGTAACGCCCTATCGACTCCAGTTCGGCAGGTGTCAATCGAGTTGGAGAAGGACGCTCTTCACGATGACTAGCATTCAACTTGCCAATGCAGTTTAACTCAAAGTTCCAATACTCGTTACTACCGGGCACCTGAAGGAAAAATTCCACACAGCTGTCTTCAGCAACAGGACTTAGGTCGCTCGTGTGAACTGCCCGTAAGTCTTTGCTTATAACTGAGAAAAAAACATAAAGCCGCGTCAACGACACAGCAACCACAAATGAACAAAAGGGTTTATAAGGAAATTTTTCAGGCCAGTTTACGCATTCTATAACCTCATGTTCAAGATTAGCATCAAGGTATTGAGCTACTTGCTGCAACGGCATTTTATCCAGCTCAGGAAGCCTCTTGATTAGCAACTCCTTACAGCACATTAGATCACGTGAAAATATAACAACAAGCCCTGCACTAGACCATAGAGGCCTACAATCAAAATGATACCACCCATAATCTTGTTGATCAACCACATGCTATTGACATTAAACTTTGAGCGAAGCTTGTCAACAATAAAAGTGATACCAAACCACCATAAAAGTGCCCCTAATACGATAAAGATGTAACCTAAGATTATGAAGATGTATCTATAATTTGCAATCTTGGGCTCAAGTTCAATTCCTGACGGAAAAGCAAATCGGGCAAACAGTGGGAATATCAAGAAAATAATTAATGGATTTGATAGGGTAAACACAAAACCAGTAACGGCATCATGGGTAAAACTAACCTTCCTTGCATCCTCATGCTTTATGCCGCTCACTGGGCTGCGCAACATCATGAAAATACCAAAGATAATCAGGATGATGCTGCCGCCTATCTGGAATAATTCCTGATTGCCTGCAATGAAATCAGTTACAAACGCCAAACCGAGACCAGCAAGAAGACAATAAAACAGGTCGGAGACAGCAGCACCAACACCGGTATATAGACCACACAAGCGGCCTTTTTCCATAGTGCGCTGTATAACCAAAATGCCTATTGGCCCCATTGGAGCCGACAGGATTATGCCCACTAAAAAACACCCTATTAATATTGATATTATTGCAGCCATTTTTTGAAAAAATGCTCACTTTAGCAAGGTTTTGAGCAAGCTCAACTTTGCCTCGCTTAATCGCATTTTTGAAAACAGCTACAAAGTTACGAATAATACTGATATTTTAAGTAATTTTGACCAAAAAAATCGTTTTTTATTTCCTGTTTCGAGCAAAAAACATTAATTTTGACCACAAAAACAGCAATATATGAAGAAATACGCTCTTATCACTATCACGATTCTTCTGGCAGCGGCATTGCACGTTAAGGCATTAACAATTTACAATACGAAATACAACAATTTCGGGAGCATTAATCATAGCCAAGCATCTAAGATTAATGGCGACTTTTTGCAACTAAATAACAAAACAAGCAGCAACATCATAGTCACCGATACAACCAACATCGATGCTTTCACTAACTACAAGTACTACATCAAGTTTGCTAACCTACACAACAAGGAAGGAAAAACATATAAAGTCACTGATCCACATGGCAAGTCAAAGTCGATATCTTCAACCGAGTGTGGACTTGTCTTCAACCACACATCACATGGTTGCTGGCAAGTTAGTGTGAGTTGCTCTAACTCAAGTCTTTATAACGAGAGCGTGGACAGCAGAACCATGACCGTTAAACTTATCCGCAATGATGGCACAGGCACTGTTGTCAATCAGGCGACGCTCGATAGCGGTGTCGACCTTGATGAAGGCTACAACTACCTTGGAGTGAATGTTGAGGGCAACACCATCACAGTGAAAATCGGGAAAGACCAACTAAATGAGGTGCTTACCTATCAACTCACTGAAAACGACCGCGAGGCCGCAACTGGCATTCCCAGTGTAAAGGTGGGATATTTCGCTGGACCTGGTTCAATGATTTCAATTGAGAGGGCTGTGCTGTCATTTGACGACCAGCCGCAATTCCCAGCCACCAGCCTCGAGACACAATGGACTCGTGAGGCGCTTGACCGCCATTTCGCCGCATCCAAAAATCCCTACGAAGGCTACTGGACCTATCTTGACAGAGATATGGAAGATCAATGGCTAAAGTTGGGTGGCAAATACACCATCGCTCTTGTAGAAAATGAGAATGGCTACGATGTGATATATGTCGATGGCGCACAGGTCAAGAAATCGATGTGGCACATGGGCATGAAAAAGGCCGAAATGACACAGACCATATTTACCGATAACTTCACCGGGAAGTGGTACGACGCCACCTTGCAGCCTATCGACGATGACGTGTTTGTGACCTTCGAGAGTGGTGTGATTGTGAATTTCAAATTCCCTGTTTACAAAAGCCAAATCAGGTTTTCTAAAGTTCTGAACGAATGATTGACTACGTCTTAATTAAGCTGCGTTTCGGAAATAAAAATGAAAATCTTCGCTTTTAATTTTGTATTTCTCTCAATTTGCACTATTTTTTTAAAGGAAACAGAAGAAAAATCAAAAAATCGTTTTTTTTACTGCTTTTTTTCATCATTATTTCATTTAATATTTCTATCTTTGTCGTTCAAATTTGTAACAGGTGAAATCATTTCACCAATCATCAACAAAAAATAGTCTTCTCATTAATGGACAAGCAAGAAATTCTTGATTCGCGCTATCTGAGAATGGCCCAAATCTGGGCCGAGAACTCCTACTGCAAGCGCCGCCAAGTGGGAGCAATCATCGTAAAGGACAAGATGATAATCTCTGACGGTTACAATGGCACCCCAGTGGGGTTTGAGAATGTGTGCGAAGATGAAAACGACCACACAAAACCTTATGTGCTTCACGCCGAAGCCAACGCAATCACAAAAGTCGCTCAAAGCAACAACAGTAGCAACGGCGCTACGCTCTACGTGACATCGTCTCCTTGCATCGAGTGCGCAAAACTCATCATCCAAGCAGGCATAAAGCGAGTAGTCTTCGGAGAGATTTATCGCCTTACCGACGGCATTGAGTTGATAAAGAGAGCGGGCATCGAATGTGTCCAAATCGAGATGTAATATTTCTTATTTCCTATACTGCGTTTTCAACTCTTGTAATTAATGAATCAGAGACGTGATTATAGTGGCTGGATTCCTTTAATAATCGCCGTTTCGGTGATTGCGGGAATCTTTGTGGGTTTCTTCATGCCAAACCCGTTCAGACAGTTCAACTCTGATAAAGAGCGTAAGCTCAACACCATTCTGAGTCTTATCGAGCAAGAATATGTAGATGACAGTGTCAACGTGAGCGACCTCATGGAGACCGCAGTTCCTGCCATCCTTGCTAATCTCGACCCGCACAGTTCTTACCTCTCGGCCAAAGACCTCATCGCAGCCGAAGAGGAACTCGAGGGGCAGTTCTCTGGAATCGGAGTGTCGTTCCAACTGTCGAACGACACAATCGTCGTCATCGAGGTGATACCGGGAGGGCCATCTGACCGTGCAGGACTCGTTGCTGGCGACCGCATCGTGGCTATAGATGAGGAACCTTGCACAGGTAATACTACCGACGCCAACAAAGTTAAGGATAAACTCCGTGGCGCTAAAGGCACTAAGGTGAATGTGAGCATCGTGCGAGAGGGCATCAAAGAACCAAAGTCTTTCACTATCACACGTGGCGATGTTCCTGTAAATTCGGTCGATGCTTTCTATATGATTGACAAGACCACTGGATATGTAAAGGTAACACAATTTGGTAGAAACACATACAACGAGTTTGTCAATGCAATGAACTCACTTAAGAATCAAGGTGCCAAGCGCTTTATGGTTGACCTGCGCGGCAATGGCGGCGGATACCTCGAAGTGGCTATCTTGATGGCAAACGAGTTCCTGCCCGCCGACAGGCTCATCGTGAGCACTAAAGGCCGTTATAAACGAGATGATGCTAGTGCCTATAGCGACGGACGCGGGCAATTCCAGGACGAGGAGTTGGTGGTACTCATCGATGAGTTCTCAGCCAGCGCCAGCGAGATTTTTGCTGGTGCGATTCAAGATAATGACCGGGGCTTGATTGTGGGGTGCCGCTCTTTTGGCAAGGGTCTTGTGCAGAAGCAGTTTGGCCTTCCTGACAAAAGCGCCGTGAGACTAACCATCGCTCGCTACTATACCCCATCGGGACGCTGTATTCAGAAACCATACCAAAACGGTGAACTCGCTTACCAGAAGGATATACTTGACCGTTACAGCAATGGCGAGATTTACAGCAAAGACAGCATAAAGATTGACAAATCAAAGATTTTCAAGACCACTACTGGCCGCAAGGTGTATGGTGGTGGAGGCATAATCCCCGACCTCTTTGTTCCAAGAGACACCACCCAATATTCACCTTACTACCAGCAAGTGGCTGCTGCAGGTCTCATACAGGAGTATTCTCTTGCCTATGTCACATCGCATAGGGCACAACTGAGCAAGATGAAAGACTATAAGGAACTGCTTAGGAACATTCCTGGCAACGATCAAATCATTAACGATTTCGTGAGATTTGCCGCCAATAAAGATGTTCCGGCAAGATGGCAATACATTCATCAATCGCAAGACCTTATCACTAGCCTGATTAAGGCTTTTGTCGCACGCGACATATTCGGGCAGAGTGCCTTCTACCCTATCTACAACCGCAGTGATAACACTATAGATGCTGCCATCAAAGCTCTCAACAAACACCAAGCAGCATTCCCGATTAAAGACATTTGACAACTAAGAACTTCAATGAACAAAAAAGAACTTAGAAGGTCCATCAAGAAACTTGTAGCTCAAATGAGTGTTGAGGAAAAGATGAACGAGGCCCGCTGTGTTTTTAACCACATCGAGAACAGCGACATATTCCAAAATAGCATGAACATTATGCTTTTTGCATCTTTGCCCGATGAGATTCCCACTCACGACATCATTGAGCGATGGGCAGAGAACAAAAATATATATCTCCCTCGTGTCAACGGCGACGACCTTGATGTTATTAAATATCAGCCTGGCATGTTGCACAAAGGCAGCTACGATATTATGGAACCTGAGGGCAACAACACTGTGGAGCCTGAAGTTCTTGACATGATTATTGTGCCTGGTGTCGCTTTTGACCGCCTTGGCAACCGCCTTGGGCGCGGCAAGGGTTTCTACGACCGCTTCCTGGCTCAGACTAATGCAGTGACTATTGCAGTGTGCTTCGACTGTCAACTCGTTGAACACATCCCCACCGAGCCACACGACTTGCCAGCACAATTTATTGTAACCAACTCATTTAAGACATTACCATGACTTTAATTAATCAAGACACTAAGCTTTGCGACATTATCTTGCAAGAACCGTCAACGATAACCGTCCTCGACAGGTTTGGCATATCACTCGGTGTGGGCGACATGCGCATAGGCGACGCATGCCACGAGCATGACATCGACGTGAATTTCTTCACAACCATCCTCAATACCTATATAAACGAGAGTTACTTCCCTCAAACAGCCCTGCTAGCTTTCAGCGCATCAAGAATTATTGATTATCTTGCAAAGACCAACGAATATTACGAGCGAAATGTGATACCAAACATTGAGCGGCATTTCGCGTTCCTTATCAGCAAGACACCAGCGCAAAACAACAATCTTGTGCTAATGCGCCAATTTTTCGACGAGGTGAAGACCGAGCTGGTGCAACGCATTGAGGATGACCGCAATAAATGGTTTCCAACCATTGCATTAAACGAAATGAGGTCAATAGGCAAAATGCCTAATCCCGTGAAGGATGTCGAAGACATCAACGACCCTATTGAGGAAAAAATTGATGACCTTATCAACATGCTCATCATGCACCTCAAGGGCGACTATGACCATAACCTAGGGTATGCTGTCATCACCGCTATCTTCTCTCTCAAGAAAGACATCAAGCAGAACAATCGCATCCGAAATCGCATCCTTATGCCTATTTCACAAGCACTTAGTCAGCAATGAACGACTTCAACGTTATCATATTGACTCACGACACCCTCAAAGCAATCGGGCTGAGAAGCATCTTTGAGGCAACGTTTGGCATTAGTGCATACATTGCTGATGAGCACTATATCAACACATTCAGCACTACCAAAGAGCCTCACCTATTCTTTGTCGATTATACTACGCTTATCACTAACCTCGGTTTCTTCCTTCCACGTAAGGCAAAAACCGTGCTGCTAACTAACGAGCACACACCCAGTGATGACTTCCAGACTTTGTGCTTCAACGACAGCGAGAGTGACATCATCAATGCCATCAACACCTTCCTTACTGGAGGTCATGAAGAAGAAAAAAACACAACTAATTCCTTATCACAACGCGAGATAGAAGTATTGAGACTGATCGCTTCAGGAAAAATCAATAAAGAGATAGCGCAAGAACTTAATATAAGCATCAACACAGTACTCTCCCACCGCAAAAACCTAACCGCAAAACTTGGCATAAAAAGTATCTCAGGACTTACATTCTACGCGATGATGAATGGAATAGTTTGATCAATGCAGAATGCTGCCCTTTCCTATGTCTAACTTGTCATACGAGTCGAACATGTCATACTGGTCAAAAGAATAATGCCCCGCTCTTTATGAGCGAGGCATTAATATGTGGGAAAGGGAGAAAATATCTAACCTTCAATTTTGAAATTGAATTTAGAACCACTTCACGAAAGCGAAGTCTTGGCGGTGTGGGAGGTTCTTGTTCCAAGGGAATGCACGGAACGAGAGGCGGAAGATGCCAGTGTCCTTAATGCGGTCACTGAGACGGTAAGTGAGAATATCGCCATCCTCATCAACCACCTTCATTGGAAGTGTGCTATGGAACTTAGTCTCGCCATCAACATCGTGATAAACCACGAGTTCAAGACCTACGCTACGTCCCAGGCCAGCAGTGTTCAATTTCACTGTAGCCTCTACCTTTCCGTCATTAATCGAGATGTCATAGAACGAGTCGCTAAGCTGCATGTCCTCAACAGCCACCTTGTCCCAATTCTCGGCCACATGCTCTTTCCATGCCACGATCTCACGCACAAGTGCGTAGTCGTTGGCACGCAGTTTCTTACTGCGAGCTGCCTCCTTGATGTAGAAGCGGTCGATATAATCCTTCATCATGCGCGACATAGTGTAGTTAGGCGCAATCTGCGAGATAGAGTTCTTGATGAACTGAATCCACTCGGGCGAATAACCCTTGCTATTCTTCGCAAAGTAGAGAGGGATAATCTCATTCTCAAGCATTGAGTAGATGGTTGCGGCGTCAAGCTTGTCCTGCATAGACTGATCGGTGTAGGTGCGGTGCGAAGTCAATGCCCAACCGGCACGCTCGCGATAACCTTCATACCACCATCCGTCGAGCACCGAGAAGTTGAGCAGACCGTTCATCTCGGCCTTTTCTCCACTGGTACCCGAAGCCTCGAGAGGACGAGTTGGTGTGTTGAGCCAGATGTCAACGCCAGTGATAAGGCGCTTCGATACTGTCATGTCGTAGTTCTCAAGGAAGATAATCTTGCCCAAAAACTCAGGCATCTTAGAAATCTCGACAATACGCTTAATGAGGTCTTTTCCAGCGCCGTCAGCAGGGTGAGCCTTGCCAGCAAAAATGAACTGCACTGGGAACTTCTCATTGTTAACGATGCGAGAAAGACGGTCAAGGTTGGTGAACAACAGGTGTGCACGCTTGTAAGTGGCAAAACGACGAGCGAAACCAATGAGCAACGCGTTAGGATTGATCTTGTCCACAATCGACATGATGCGAGTGGGATCGCCCTGGTTCTTGAGCCAAGTGGCACGGAAGTCGCGCTTCACAAAGTTGATGAACTTGTTCTTGAGCTGCATACGCAGGTTCCAAATCTCCTCGTCGGGGACATTCTGGATAGGTGCCCAAGTAGCCAGGTCTTCCTGCTTGTCGAGATAGTTGGCGCCAAACACCTTAGCATAATACTCTTTCCACTCCGAAGCGGCCCAAGTGGGCATGTGTACGCCGTTGGTGACGTAGCCCACGTGCGACTCCTCAGGAGCATAGCCTTTCCATACGCCAGCAAACATCTTCTTCGACACCTCACCGTGGAGCCAGCTCACGCCGTTGCTCTCTTGAGTTGTGTTAAGAGCAAAGACGCTCATCGAGAACTTCTCCTGAGTGTCGGGATTCTCGCGGCCCATGTTCATCAAGTCGTTCCAAGTGATGCCAAGTTTAGCAGGGAACTCGCCCATATAACGTCCAAAGAGACCCTCGTCAAAATAGTCATGACCAGCAGGCACGGGAGTGTGCACAGTGTAGAGCGACGAAGCGCGCACTACCTCAAGAGCCTCGTTAAAGCTCAAGCCCTCGTCCTGAACATAGTCAACCAATCGCTGCAGGTTGAGCAATGCTGCATGGCCCTCGTTGCAGTGGTATATCTGTGCCTTGATGCCCAATTTCTTGAGCATAAGGATACCACCGATACCGAGCATATACTCCTGCTTGATGCGGTTCTCCCAATCACCACCATAGAGTTGGTGAGTGATAGAGCGGTCAAACTCGCTATTCTTGTCGAGGTCGGTATCGAGCAGGTAGAGGTTCATGCGGCCCACGTTCACCTTCCAGATGTTGGCATACACCACACGTCCAGGATAAGGCACCTCAAGAATCATCTGCTGGCCATCCTTGTCGATAACAGGCTCAATGGGCAGATGGTTAAAGTTCTGAGGCTCGTAGTTGGCAATCTGCTGTCCATCCATCGAGAGTGTCTGGGTGAAATAGCCATATCTGTAAAGGAAGCCTACCGCTGTCATATCAATGCGACGGTCGCTCGCCTCCTTGATGTAGTCACCAGCGAGGATTCCCAAGCCGCCAGAGTAAATCTTCAGGGCGTTGCACAGTCCATACTCCATGCTGAAATAAGCTACCGAGGGGAACTCAGTGCGCATGGGTTGCTCCATATATTCCTTGAAGTGGGCATAGATTTTGTCAATCTTTGCAACCAGCTCTGGGTCGTTACTCAATTCCTCAAGTTTAGAGGCTGGCATCTTATTGAGCATCATCACGGGGTTCTCACCCGAAGCACGCCATATTTCGCGGTCGAGATGATGGAACATCGACTTTGCCTCGCTGTTCCACACCCACCACAGGTTCTTAGAGAGCTCGTCAAGCTTCTGCAGATTGGCGGGCAGTTCACTTTTCACTGTAAGATTTCTCCACACGGGAGAATTAGAGTTACTGACTTTAATTTTCATATATTAAAATTTGAGTTTATTTCTATATTATTTGTGAGCCGTGCGGTCTTTGGCATTCTTAAAAGCCAAATCGTAGGCTGTTGTATAGTATTTCATGAAATGTTCCCAAGTGGCCTGTTTAGAGGTTGCCCGTGCTGCGCTGCGCAACTTGTCGCGCTGCTTAACCGTCATGCCGCTAACATCTACCACACTCTCAACTATCTCAGCAAGCGCTTCATCGTAGTTTGAATCAGTGCGGTGAATCACCTTCACACCGGTCTTCAGAGCATTGTTGCCACATTCTTTTTCCACCCATTGGCCAAAGCCTGCAAGGTTAGTAGTGATCGTGGGCACTCCCATCGCCACACTCTCGAGCGGGGTATATCCCCAAGGCTCGTAATAGGACGGGAATATCGAGAGGTCAAAGCCGGTGAGCAGGTCATAGTAAGGCATATCAAAGATGCCGTCATCACCATTAAGATAAGAAGGCACATAGATTACCTTCACGTTATCTTCGGGCTGATTTCTGAAGCCCAAATAGTTCATTTTGCCATAAATAGCGTCACCGTCCTCGTTATGGATGGTGTGAGTGATGATTGGGTTGAAGAGGCCCACAGCCTTCTTTCTGTTGAGGGCGTCCTTCAAGTCATTACGTGCCTCATCGGTCCAACCAGGAACAAGCACAAAGGCTACGACCTTGCGTTTCAGCAAGCCATCCTCGCTATGACGCAGCACATTCATTGTATCGAGATACAGGTCTATGCCCTTGTTGCGCATCTCGCAGCGGCCACTGGTGGCAACGAGCAAGCAGTCGTTGCCAAGTTCCTCACCGCTGAGCGCACTTGCCACGTCGAGCAGACGCTCGCGAGCTGCCTTGCGCGTAGCAGTGTATTTAGCGCCTTTGGGAACATAGTTCTGCTCAAAAGCGTTTGGAGTGACTACTGGCCTGCGCTCAAGCAATTGTTCGCACTCACGGGCGGTGACGTCGCTCACTGTAGTGAACACGTCGGCCTCATGGACAGCGCTCTTCTCAAGCGAGTGCTTAGACTCCATATTGAGTTCCTGTGCCATTTGGTCGCCATTGTATCCTGTCATATAGTCGTAAAGCGGTTTACCATTTCCACAGATGCTGCGGCCAATGCTCGTGGCATGAGTGGTAAACACAGTAGCGACTTGTGGCAGACGCGACTTGACATATAGTAGTCCCATGCCAGTGGTCCACTCATCAAAGTGCGCCACTACCCTTTTCGCGCTATTATATGCCACAATGCTCTCAATAACCAAGGCTGCACCATAAGAGAAAATGCACGACTCGTCGTAATCGCCATAGGCATGAAGCGAGTCCACGCCAAAACGGCGCCACATCTCGGCAAAGAGCTCGTTTTTGTAAACATAAAGCGAGTTATATCCCACAAGCACACAAGTAGGGTTGCCTGGCACGTTCCACTTACCGGTCCTCACGGTCATGCCAGCGGGCAGTTTCGCCTGCTGCTTCCACTCGTCGAGTTCGGTAGCTGTTTCAGTGAAAAAAGGATTGTCATCTCTCTGATCCAAATCTGGACCGATGAATATAACTTCCTTATATTTAGCCTGTAATGTTTTTGCCTTTGTGGAAAGTACAGCATAGATGCCGCCCACTTTATTGCAAACCTCCCAGCTTGTTTCAAACAATAAATCTATCATAGTTGTTTTATAAAACCCACTTTACTCTTTTAAAACCGCAAAATTACAAAAAATTCTGCAAGTACACATAATATTATTGAAAAACATCGCTATTTCATTTTATGCAAACCTTTTACAAGAATAAACCCATATCGTATTTTTAGATAAAATGCTCTCGCTCGAAAGGTTTTGAGCAAGCTCAACTTTTCCTCGCTTACTCGCATTTTTCAGTCTAAAAATTGGTTTCTGAAGCTTTTTATTGTCAAAAGATGTAGTATTTTTGTAAGAATTGCGTAACTTTGCAGTTTGATAAATAAAGATCCTTATGCAGAATATCAGAAATGTAGCCATTTTTGCTCACGTTGACCTCGGCAAGACTACTCTTGTCGATAAGATGCTTGCTGCCGGAAACCTTTTCCGTGACAACCAAGTCGTGGGGACGCAAATCCTTGACAGCAACGACCTTGAGCGAGAACGTGGCATCACAATCCTATCGAAAAACGTCTCTATCACCTACAAAGATAACAAGATAAATATCATCGACACTCCAGGACATAGCGATTTTGGAGGCGAGGTGGAGCGAGTGCTCAACATGGCTGACGGATGTCTGTTGCTAGTTGATGCTTTTGAGGGGCCTATGCCCCAGACTCGCTTTGTGCTGCAAAAAGCCATACAAATAGGTCTCAAGCCCATTGTTGTAATCAACAAAGTAGACAAGCCCAACTGCCGTCCCGATGAAGTGCAGGAGGCTGTCTTTGACCTGATGTTCAACCTTGACGCCACCGAGGACCAGCTTGACTTCCCAACCATTTATGGCTCAGCCAAGAATGGCTGGATGAGCGATGACTGGCGCAACCCCACCGACAATATAACCGCAGTGCTTGACGCTATCATTGACCATATCCCCGCGCCAAAGGTAGTAGAAGGCGACCCGCAGATGCTTATCACTTCACTCGACTACAACACTTACGTGGGGCGTATTGCTGTGGGGCGCATTCACCGTGGCGAGTTGCGCGACGGCATGGAAGTAGGACTATGCAAGAAAGACGGCACCGTGGCTCGTCAGCGCATCAAAGAGTTGAGGGTATTTGAAGGCATGGGCCAGAAACACGTTGAGAGCGTGCAATGTGGAGATATATGCGCGATCATTGGCCTTGATGGATTTGAGATTGGCGACACCGTCACTAACCTCGAGAACCCCGAGCCCCTGCCCCGTATAGCTATCGATGAGCCAACAATGTCGATGCTCTTTACTATCAACGACTCGCCGTTCTTTGGCAAGGAAGGCAAATATGTCACTTCTCGCCACATCCACGACCGCCTTATGCACGAGCTCGACAAGAATCTCGCATTGCGAATTGAGAAGAGCGAAAATGAAGATTCATGGATTGTGTTCGGACGCGGTGTGCTTCACTTGAGCGTGCTGATTGAAGAGATGCGTCGCGAGGGCTACGAACTGCAAGTTGGTCAACCACAGGTTATTGTTAAAGAGATTGATGGAGTGAAATGTGAGCCAATCGAGACTCTCACCATCAACGTCCCCGAAGAATATTCCAGCAAGATGATTGATATGGTCACACGCCGTAAAGGTGAGATGACATCGATGGAGACACAGAACGACCGCATACACATGGAGTTTAAAATTCCGTCTCGTGGCATCATTGGTCTAAGAACCAACGTGCTCACAGCCAGCGCCGGCGAAGCTATTATGGCACACCGATTCTCGTGCTACGAGCCGTGGAAAGGCGAGATCACACGCCGTGTCAACGGTTCAATAATCGCTATGGAAGGCGGGACAGCATTCGCCTACTCTATCGACAAGCTTCAAGACCGTGGGCGCTTCTTCATCTTCCCGCAAGAAGAAGTCTATGCTGGGCAAGTTGTGGGCGAGCACACCAAGGAAAAAGACCTGGTGGTGAATGTAACTAAGAACAAGAAACTCACCAATATGCGCGCTAGCGGTGCCGACGACAAGACACGTATCATTCCGCCCATTGTTTTCAGTCTGGAAGAAGCGTTGGAGTATATCAAGGCCGATGAATATGTAGAAATCACACCTGGACACCTGCGCATGCGCAAAATTATCCTCGATGAGATTGAACGCAAGCATCAAGCCAAGCTCCGCGGTGAGACTGAAGAATAACGATAAAAAACTTATAATATAACAACTAACAACTTTTACTATTATGAAGACTTTTAAGAGATTTTTTGGCATTGTTACACTCATTGCCATCATTGCCACAGTAGCAGCGCCACAAGCGCAAGCCAAGAAGAAACGTGATACAAAGAAAGCAGCAATCGAAGAATTGATTTCCCAAGGCAACAAGTGCTATCAGGAAGGAAACTTTGAACAAGCCTTTCAGTATTTTGAGGAAGCCCACAAGAAAGGTGATATACGCGGAACTCACAACCTCGCTGTTTGTTACGCCGAAGGTAAAGGTGTAGTTCAAGACTATAAAAAGGCGTTAAAACTTTATGAGAAAGCCGCTAAGAAAGGGGATATCGATTCACAAGAAACTCTTGGTGAGATGTACAAGAACGGATATGGCTGCAAGAGGGACTTCAAGAAAGCCATTAAATGGTTTGAGAAAGCTGCCAAACAAGGCGATTCCGACTCTATGTACTTAATTGCCTCTTGCTATTATTATGGTGGATATGGCATAAAGAGAGACATGAAAAAAGCAAGAGAATGGATGCAGAAATCTGCCGATCTTGGCAATAAGACTGCCATAGACAACCTGTCAAAACTTGAAGAGTAACAATTCGTCTTATTAACACACAAAACAGCTCGACAATTTGCCGAGCTGTTTTTATATAGTTGTTATTAAACAATAGTATTGCAAAAGATTATAAGCGGCGGAGCTTCACAGTAAAGTGGCGCATTAATGGTGCCTCCCACTCAATGGCAACACCACGAGTAATCTCGTTGCGACGGTCATACACGTTCTTAAGCGCAGCGGCAATCACGTTCATGTGGTTGTCGGTATAAACGCGGCGAGCGATGCACAAGCGCAACAGGTCAAGACCGCCAAAGCGATTCTCGCGAGTAATGGGGTCACGGTCAGCGAGGATATAGCCAATCTCGCAACCACGGATGCCTGCCTCAAGATAAAGCTCGCAAGTGAGTGTCTGTGCGGGGAACTCCTCCTTTGGAACGTTGCACAGCACCTTGTCGGCATCAATGAAGAGAGCGTGGCCACCTACTGGACGCTGATAAGGAATGCCATACTCATCGAGCTTGCTAGCGAGATACTGCACTTGGTGAATGCGTGTCTCAAGCATCTCAAACTCAGTGTTTTCATCGAGACCAACTGCCAGAGCGTTAAGGTCACGGCCGTTCATGCCACCGTAGGTGATAAAGCCCTCGAAGGGGATGCAGAACAATTTAGCGCCCTCATACCAGTCTTCATTGTTGGTTGCGATGAAACCGCCCATATTCACGAGGCCGTCCTTTTTGGCGCTCATGGTCATAGCGTCAACATAGCTATACATCTCGCGGGCTATCTCCTTGATGGTCTTGTCTGCATAGCCTTCCTCGCGTGTCTTGATGAAATAGGCATTCTCAGCAAAACGAGCGCTGTCCATCACAACAGGTACATTATACTTGTGGCACAGCTCGCAAGTCTCTTTGATGTTCTTCATCGAAACTGGCTGACCTCCAACGGTATTATTGGTAACTGTAAGAACCATGAAAGGAACGTTGCCCTTGTTCTCAATAAGCACTTTCTCAAGCTTCTCGAGCGATACATTGCCCTTGAAAGGTATCTCAAGTTGGGTATCCTTGGCTTCATCGATAGTAACGTCGATAGCAAAAGCATGACGGCTCTCGATGTGACCCTTGGTGGTGTCGAAATGTGCATTGCCAGGAACCACATTGCCCTCTTTTACCAAGTAAGAGAATAGCACGTTCTCAGCGGCACGACCCTGATGGGTGGGAATAACATATTTGAAACCAAAGATGCGTTGAACAACCTCCTGAAACTTAAAGAACGAAGTGGCGCCGGCATAACTCTCGTCACCGAGCATCATCTCCGACCACTGACGGTCACTCATGGCGCCTGTGCCCGAGTCGGTCAAGCAGTCGATATACACCTGCTCAGCCTTAAGCATAAAAACATTGTTGTGGGCTTCCTTGAGCCATTGCTCGCGTTGCTCGCGAGTACTCTTCTTCAAAGGCTCAATCATTTTAATCTTCCACGATTCTGCGAATGGTAATTCCATAAATTTATAATGTGATTTTGCTTACGAGATTGCAACTTTACATATAAAAACAAGCCGCAAACCTCACAGCGGTTTATTGATTTTTTAAATTAAGATATAGATTGTATATATATGTGGTGAGTTTTACACACAAATTTCTTCTCACCAACTTAAAGTGGTGAGTTACTTGCAATAGTGGTCTATTTCTTTTATATTGAGAAACTTACAAGAAATAAACGCTGAAGATAAATGCCTCACATTTTTCATAATTTACCTAATGTGGTGCAAAATTACTACATCTTTTATACATTTGCAACTTTAGTTTTCTAAAAAAGTGTTATTGAGGCTAAAAAGCGTTCAAGGTGTGCCTCACACAGTTTAAAGTTTAGTGTATATCCTTTAAACCATCCCCTCAAAACAGCGCGAAGCGCTTTTATATCGGGCAATTGATAAGATATACCTTGCTCCTTGCGCGGGTGATGGCAGTATAGAGCCATCGCATGAAATCGATCGTGCTGAGCGCCTCGGGCATGATAGAGCCCATATCCACAAACACATTCTTCCACTGGCCGCCCTGAGCCTTATGGCAGGTGACAGCGTAAGCAAATTTCACTTGCAGAGCATTGAAATAAGGGTGCTCCTTCATTTGACGGTAACGCTCACGTTTATCGCCAATAAGTTCGTTTAGCACCTGTGTATATAATGTAGCACTTTGTTCCACGGTCAAAGCAGGCGTCTCACTGAACAAGCTATTGAGTATTATCTTCACGTCCATCTCCAAATTGTCATGGTCGGGAAATTCAACGGTGACATTTGCAAAAAGCAGACCATAATACTCCTCCACTTCGCCCCACACCCTCTTGACTCGCATCACATCTCCATTGGCAATGAAATCAAGCTCTTTATAGTCTTTTGACCAGTAATAATTGTTTTTAGCGACAATAAGCATATCGCCAGTAGTCAACTCCTCCTCGCGATAGAGAATCATGTTGCGAATCCCGCCATTGTAAAGCATAGCACGCTTGTTGCTGCGGGTGATGACTATCGTTTCGTCCATACTGTCGCGGTCGTAGCAGTCATTCAGTGTTTCCATTAGGAACTCGCCCGATATTGATTCTATGTCAGGATACTGCGTTAGCTCCAACTTTGGCACCAAAGCCTCGCCACTGGTTAGAATCTTCCTTACTATAGTGGCATTCTGCAATATGCCTGAATCTGAGGTCTGACGGGCAATATGGGTAAGGTTCATATTATATATAAACAGACCATATCCTTGCAACAGTTTCACGTCAAGCGCTGGGCTCTCGCTTTGGCCCACTGGCGAAAGCTGTGCCCTATCGCCCATAAGCATAAGTTTACAGTTCTCGCCGCTATAGACATAGGCCACTAGATCATCGAGAAGACGGCCACTGCCGAACATCGACCCCTCAGCCGACGAATTGGCGATCATCGAGGCCTCATCAACAATAAACACGGTGCGGGTGTGTTTGTTCTCGGCAAGAGCAAAGCTCTCACCAAGATAGCTGTCCTGACGATATATCTTGCGATGGATAGTAAACGCCGAGCGGTGAGAATACTCACTCAGCACCTTGGCCGAACGACCAGTGGGAGCAAGCAGCATAACCTTAATGCCACGACGAGTGAGGACCTGCACTATGGCTCCCATCAACGAAGTCTTGCCTGTTCCCGCATAGCCGTTAAGCAAATACAGGCTTTTATCGCCTCCATAGAGCATAAAATGAGCAAACGATGCTATCGCCTCAACCTGCTCAGCATTAGGCTCGTAATGCAAAAACTCCAACACATCGCAATAGAAATCAGCAATCTTCACGTCGTTAACATCGACATGCACCGATTTATTATTTCCATCATCAACGTTCATTGTCGCAAAGATACACAAAAAATCGCGTTTTTTTATGTACCTTTGCAAAAAAAGATGCAACTATGATAGAGATAGGACTGAAACACACCAGCGAGTTGATTGTCACAGAAGATGTTACTGCTGTGCGCATGGGTTCGGGCGATATGGCTGTGCTTGCAACGCCAGCTATGATGGCGCTTATGGAGAATGCTGCAATGCTTGCCGTGGCACCGCATCTGCCTGAGGGCAGTACCACGGTAGGTGGTCACATCGCAACGTCACACCTGCGCCCCACCCCACTTGGCGGCCACATAACCGCCACAGCGACAGTCACAAATGTTGATGGCAAAAAGATAGAATTCAGAATAGCGGCACATTGTGGAGACACATTACTTGGCGAAGGCACTCACCTACGCTTCATCGTTGACCGCAAGAGATTCCTGGAACGTCTTTAACAGCATCAATATCAACAACTGAACAATCTGAATTATCTGATTATTATTTCAGAAGATTCAGAAAAAATCAGTTATTTGATAATCAGTTTATTTTTTCACACAGGACTAGCACTTGTTCTCCATTTGCGAGTGTGGTGCCAAAAAGATAGGTGTCGCCACAGTCTTGCACCCCAAGGCGTTTTTTGAGCGCCTCGGCACTGAGGCGGAAATTGCGGGTGGCCACATTTAACTGCGAATATCGTTTTGACAACAATTTGATTTCCTTGCCCTTAAACGGGATAACCTCTATAACCTTGAATTGCCGCCCAGGGAACTCGACAACAAGTCTATCACTAACCATCAAGTGCGAACTAGGTGCTATCTGACTGACGCCAAAATCCCGCTCAACAGCATCATAGCACCCAAGCTTCATTATACTGGCATTAGGTTCATATAAGAAAGAGAAATCTTCTATGTTAGGCCAAAGCGCGCCTTGTCCGATATGGCAAGACCAGTCACTCTCAAACCGCTGCCACTCGTTTCCGTCGTAATTCATCGCGATGAAAGTGACCGACTGCTTACTTTCCTCAAAATCAAGCACAAACAACAACTCTTTACATTCGTTCTTCACACTCACTGCGATGACATCGACAAGGGCCTCGCCAAGTTCACGCATCGACTGCGTTACATCTAGCATTGGCGATGCTTTGATATATAGCCGCGAACAGTGGCGCTTAATCAGTGGCAACAGCGACAAAACATCGGGCTGGCAGTCAGCAAAACCGTAGAGACGCTTTCCTCCCTCACCACGCCTTGCGGGGTCGATAAAAATGGCATCAAAATGCATGTCATCACTGAGTTGCTTGAGATACTCCACCGAGTCGGCATTCAGTACATTGACATTGAGAGCGAGAAAAGAAAAATTGTAAACTCCAACCTCAGCAATCTCAGGATCAATCTCTACGGTAGTAACTTCCTTCACACACTGCGAG
>JAGCRW010000001.1 GCA_017964485.1 Muribaculaceae bacterium
CGTCGTAAAGGGCGTTTATACGTGATTTGCAAGAAAAATCCTAAGTTTAAGCAGCGTCAAGGATAATTTTTATTAATTTTGCACAAAATTTCAGTTTTATAATATGGCAATAAGAATTGTGGGCGTTGACCTGCCCCAGAACAAGAGAGGTGTTATCGCTCTCACTTACATCTACGGCATCGGTCGTAGCTCGGCTGCTAAGATCCTGGCCGAGGCTGGAGTGAGCGAGGATACTAAGGTCAAAGATTGGACCGACGCCGAAGCTGCCAAAGTTCGCGAGGTAATCGGCGAGAACTACAAGGTCGAGGGTGACCTCCGTAGCGAAGTACAAATGAACATCAAGCGACTCATGGACATCGGTTGCTACCGTGGCATTCGCCACCGCAATGGTCTGCCAGTGCGTGGTCAGAGCACTAAGAACAACGCTCGCACTCGCAAGGGACGCAAGAAAACTGTTGCTAACAAGAAGAAAGCTACTAAATAATTTTAAGGTATGGCAAAGAAAACAGTCGCAGCTAAGAAGAGAGTTGTTAAAGTTGACGGAGTGGGACAATTACACGTGCACTCTTCGTTTAACAACATTATTGTGTGTCTCGCTAACAGCGAGGGGCAAGTTATTTCATGGTCTTCGGCAGGCAAAATGGGATTTCGTGGCTCTAAAAAGAACACCCCATACGCAGCTCAAATGGCAGCCCAAGACTGTGCTAAGGTGGCCTATGACCTCGGACTCCGCAAGGTTAAGGCTTATGTGAAAGGACCTGGCAACGGACGCGAATCTGCTATCCGTACCATCCATGGCGCAGGCATTATGGTAACCGAGATTATCGACGTTACTCCATTGCCACACAACGGATGTCGTCCTCCTAAGAGAAGAAGAGTTTAATATTTCCTTAACTTTCAGGATTTCAAAACTACTTCACAGTATTTATTAATTTTTTCGCGAATCTCTGTCAGTGATTGGATTGCACCTTTTTTCAACAACCTCTCTGCAATCGCGGCTGCACTGAAGCGATTCATCCAGAACTTAACTTTTAAAATTTAAACAAAAAATGGCTAGATATACCGGTCCAAAATCAAAAATCGCACGCAAATTTGGCGAGCCAATTTTCGGAGAAGACAAGGTCCTTGCTAAAAGAACCAACCCTCCAGGCCAGCACGGTGCCAACAGAAGACGAAAACTCTCAGAGTACGGTACTCAGCTTCGCGAAAAACAAAAGGCAAAATATACCTATGGCGTGCTTGAGCGTCAGTTCCGCAACCTCTTTGAGAAGGCTTCGTCTTCTAAGGGCGTAACTGGTGAGGTGCTCCTGCAACTGCTTGAGTCGAGACTCGACAACGTGGTTTACCGCCTTGGTATCGCTAAGACCCGCTCGGCAGCACGTCAGCTCGTTTTGCACCGCCACATCACAGTAAACGGCAATGTTGTGAACATTCCTTCTTACTCAGTGACTCCAGGCGAGCTCGTGGCTGTGAGAGAGAAATCTAAATCTCTTGAGGTAATACAAGACTCACTTGCTGGCTTCAACCACAGCAAGTATCCTTGGATTGAATGGGACGAGAGCGCCAAGGGTGGCAAGATGATCAACGTGCCACAGCGCGACGAAATTCCCGAGAATATCAAAGAGCAATTGATCGTTGAGTTGTATTCTAAACAGTAAATATTACATCCATGGCTATTTTAGCATTTCAGAAACCCGAAAAGGTCTTGATGCTCGAAGCCGACAACAACTTCGGCAAATTTGAGTTCAGACCCCTTGAGCCTGGTTATGGCGTCACCATTGGTAACGCTCTAAGGCGCATCTTGCTTTCTTCTCTCGAAGGATTCGCGATTTGCAACATCCGAATCGACGGCGTGAAGCATGAGTTCGCAACTATTCCAGGGGTTAAAGAAGACGTTACTAATGTCATCCTTAACCTCAAGAAAGTGAGACTCAAGCAAGTCGTTGACGAAACCGAAACCGAGAAAGCTACTATCAAGGTTTCAGGACAGGATGTATTTCATGCTGGCGACATTGGCAAGGTGCTTAACGGTTTTGAGGTCCTTAATCCCGATCTCGTAATTTGCAACCTTGACCCTAAAGCAAGCTTCCAGCTCGACATCACTATTAACAAGGGTAGGGGATATGTTCCCGCCGAGGAGAACCGCAGCAACAACGATCCTATCGACGTTATCGCTATCGACTCTATCTATACCCCAATCGTGAATGTCAAGTATGCTATCGAGAACTATCGTGTGGAGCAAAAGACCGACTACGAGAAACTCGTGCTCGAGATCACTACCGATGGCTCGATTCAGCCTAAGGAGGCGCTTAAAGAAGCCGCAAGAATACTGATTCAGCATTTCATGCTTTTCTCCGACGAGAAGATTGCTCTCGATGCTACCGAGAGCGAAGGCAACGAGGAGTTCGACGAGGAAGTACTGCACATGCGTCAGCTGCTTAAGACTAAGCTTGTTGACATGCAGCTCTCAGTACGTGCTCTCAACTGCCTTAAGTCGGCCGAGGTGGAGTCGCTTGGCGACCTCGTCAAGTACAACAAGACCGACCTTCTCAAGTTCCGCAACTTCGGCAAGAAATCTTTGTCTGAGCTCGAGGAACTCTTGTCAAGCCATGGCCTCAACTTTGGCATGGATATTTCAAAGTATAAATTAGATAAAGAGTAATAACGATGAGACATAATAAGAAATTCAATCACTTAAGCCGCAAGAAGGGACATCGCGACGCCATGCTGGCCAACATGACCATCTCTCTGATCATGCACAAGAGAATTTTCACAACTCTCCCCAAGGCTAAAGCTCTCCGCGTTTATGCTGAGCCCCTTATCAACCGTGCTAAGAAAGATGACACCGCTTCAAGAAGAGTTGTGTTCAGTTATCTTCAGAACAAGCAGGCCGTAAGCATTCTCTTCAATGAGATAGCACAGAAGATTGCCGACCGTCCAGGTGGTTACACTCGCATCCTCAAGATGGGAAACCGTCTCGGTGACAACGCTAAGACTTGCTTTATCGAACTCGTGGATTACAACGAGGCTCTTCTCGCCGAGAAGAAGGAGACAGCTAAGAAGGCTACTCGCCGCAGCCGTCGTTCTTCAGGCAAGAAAGCTGCTGCTGAAGAGAAAACTGAGCAGCCCGCAGCCGAGGAGTAAGAAACCAACGAAACTTTACAAAGTAAGCACACTTTCTTCTCGCGAAGAAACATCAATATCAAAGCCAGCGACATTAACAATGCCGCTGGCTTTATTTTTTGCTTTTAAGAGAATATCAGTTATTTGTCAACCTGAAAAATCTCACACCCTCGTTCTTAGGGTTCTTTGAGAGTTGGTGCTTCAAGTCAATGCTCTCTAGCATCACCTTCATACCTATTGATGACGCATCTAGGAGCACAATGTTGCCCTCGGAGTCGAGTTCTACGATTCCCAAGTGAGAAATGTCTAATCCATCGATACGGGTTACCAAACCAACAAAATCTCCGCGGCGAACTGCCGCCTTCACGTCCTTGGAATTAAGACTCTCTTTTTTGATATACGGGAAACGGTGGTTGCGGTAGCCCACCTCAAAATTCTTGATCTTCTCATAAATTGTGTCGTTGGCAAGCGACGGGTAACTGTCGCGGTGAGTGCTCATATAGTTGATGTCCTTTATCTTATAGCGCACGCACTTTATGTCGCTTGTCACGTCAACCAGGTTTCCGCGGTTGCTGTTGTCGATAATCCAGTCGCTGATGTAGTGTAGGCGGCTCGAGTAGTCGCCCATTTCTCCACGACGGTAACGCAAGTCCTCAAGATGGTGGGCATAGTCACGCCATGAATAGCGCCCGTTGAGTGTGGTGCGAGTCAAGGCATATAGAGTCTCAATAAACGTCGTGCAGTCGAGTTCATCGATGTTGATGGTGAGCATCTCAGAGTCGCCCTCGAGAGTGTGGGCCACGTAAGGAGTGCCCTCAAGCTTGTGGGCATAGAAGCATACCAATTCATTGGGGTTGCTCAATCCGCTTTGGAGTCCCTCCATCAGCAGTGAGTTTATTTTCATCGTGTCATTCTCGCAATGAAAACGCATCCGTTCAATGTCAGCGGCTTGCGCACTAGTGTTGCCCAATGCTCCACACTTAGAGATGCCGCTCAACCCAGCTGCAACCACCGCTAGGCACATCAATATTATCTTTTTCATTATCATCACAATAAATAATAATATATACAAAACTGCAACAAAATTAGAAATAAAAAACCATATTAACAACATATACCAACAAAAAACATACCTTCATTCTCTTTATAATATATAATAATGTGTGACCTATTGGTCTTGTGGCAGGCGTCATTGGTGTTAAATTGTCGACTTTCGTTGACGATGGGGTATTGCGAGCGTCAAACTCGCAAAATCTATAAAGTCAAGAAATGATCAAAATCTCCTCAAAACGGCCGTTTTTCTGTGAAAGGATGTTAAATTCATGTTTTTCCGTCATTTTTTTCGCTAAAATATTTGGCCATGTCGGGGAACGGTTGTAATTTTGCATCGCTTTTCGGCTCACGAGGACCTGGTTCCGAGTTGAGCGGTTTTTTTGACGCCTTTCTGGAAAGGGCGTCTTCCGCGGGCCGGGGAGCTTGATCGAGATCATTGACATGTTTGCGATGAGGAAATCTGACAAGCAGGTGAGAGACAAGGAAGCGAGGATTCCGCGGGTCTCCCCGAAGTCGAGATTCCTAGTGACAGGTGAATATAAAGGGGCGGCCGTGCGAGGCCGCCACCGATGAGCGTTGAGCGAGGAGCGGGACGGACATCCGTTGATGGGGCGTCATCTTTTTCAACAGAGAAAACAAGAAAAGACGATATACACAACGAAGAGTTTGATCCTTGCTCAGGATGAACGCTAG
>JAGCRW010000042.1 GCA_017964485.1 Muribaculaceae bacterium
GGTGAGAGTAGGAGTAACCATGTCATCCTCAGGATTGTAGGTTACATTAAGAGTGTAAACACCATTGTTTGGTACATTAACAACGCAGTTGAAATCGGCTGGATAGCAAACGTCCCAAGCGTGGTCTTGAACAACCTTGAACTCAATGTTGCCGGCTACAAGTTCGGTCTCAGCGCTTGTCCACTCATAGAGGCCAGTCTCCTCGTTGAGAGTCATCTCAGGAGCAGCAGCTGGATCCCAGTCGTTCTCCATGCCAAACAGAGCAGCTGGAGCTCCGCAAACTGCGTAGGTGTGCTCTTCGGCACCACCGATAGTCAGCTCGTAGGTCTTGAAGAAGTTGCCGGGGAAGTACTGATAGATGATAGCCTTGTTTTCGTTAACAACCTCAGCGTTGAGCCAGTTGCACTGGAAGCCATTGGTTACGAAGCCAGGAACCTCCTCAACAACTGCGATAGCCTCCTCGGCGTTCTTCTCGGCTATTGCCCAAGCGTTGCCATAGTTAGGCAGAGTGGTGTAGATAACCAGGTCTTTGCCGCCGAATGTCAATGGGAAGCAGCCATTGGTAGCGCCCTTGTTAGGCAGAGTGAAAGTGGTGCCAATGAAGCCGTCCTCAGTGTCGTTCATAACCAAGTCAACAGCAGCTGCATTGCGGGTCCAGAGCATGTAGTGCTTGGTGCCGTCGGCAGCGATGTAAGGGTTAACTACGGTTGAGCTGGTTGGAGCAAGAGTAGCGCCCTCAACTGGGAATAAAGCGATGTGGTCGGCGTCGATCTCACCACCCAGGAATGGAACCTTGAGGATGCCAGTAGACTTGGCTGTTACGAGCCAAAGGATACCGCCCTCTTCCTCATCCATCACGTTGCCTTCAATGAAGCTGAAGAAGTCGCAACGGCCGTTCTCAGCCTCAAAGTCGGCGAAAATGTTAGCCGTAACTTCTACGGGTTCTTCACTGCCAACAGGGAAAATCTTCATAACAACAGTGTCGGCCATGAAGTTGCCGGGCCAGCTGTTGTCAACGCGAGCGATGATGTTGCCAGCCTCATCACGAGTGATTGCTGGCCAAGAAGCGGTAGCGCCAGTCTCGAGAGTGCCTAGTAACGCGCCATCCTCTGCACTGTAGGCGTTGATTTGACCAAGCACCTTGTCCATTACAATAAATGCACCTGAATAACCGAAACCCTGACGGTTGTTCATGCGGTCGGCAGGAACATTGGGAGTGCTGGTCACCTCAGTGAGTGTGAACTCCTGAGCGCTCATTGTGAATGCAGCAAAGAAAGCTGCGAGAAGTAAAAATTTCTTCATAGTGTCGATGAAATTTAGTTAATAAAAAAGTTAATTAATTATCTCGGAAATTAGTTATTATCTATTAGTTACGATTCAACTCACAAAAATAGTTTATTTTAATAATGTGACAAAATTTTTTGAAAAAAAATTAAAGTATAAAGTAAAAAGTATGAAGTAAGTATGAAAAAATATAGATAACAGTAGGGCTTTTTATTTCAAGAACAGATAAGTTGTGACGCTTTGTTTCCCTAAATAGAATGCTTTAGCCTTCACAAGAGTGCAGTTTTCGGGAACTGCCACTGGTGTAGTCCATATTGGCGAATTGGGTGTGGGCTCGCTGCCGTCGAAGGTGTAGCGCACCTCGGCCATCGGATATTGGGCATTGGCGAGCAACTTGCCATTCTCTACTTTTATACCTGGTTGTGCAAGGTGGAAGTTATAGCCACGTTTGTTGAGCATGGGAAGCTCCCAGAAACCAATATTAAGGTTATAGTCCTCACGGGCAGATGACATCTCGACGTCATCGCCGGCCCAGTAGGGAGACGCGTTCCAGCCTCGCTCTGCAACACCGAGAATCTTGGGAATCAGAAGTTTTTCCACCTCGCTGAAGTTACGAAGTGTCTCACCCCAGAGTTGTGCCTGCACGCCGATGATGTTGTCGCGACGGGTGAGTGGTGTCTTGCCCTCGGCGTTGTCGCCATAGAGGTTCCAAGGCTGAGCTTTCCAGGAGTCGAACTCGTTGACCGAACCGCCCCAATGCAATCCCTGCTCATACTGGTGCATGCTGTATCCCATATCCATATAGAAGCAGTCCACATTCGACAAAATAGTGGGATAACCAGCGTTTGCGATTTTGTAAGGCACCTCGATGCGGCTGCCAATGGTGCTCCAGGCGTTCACGCCGGCAAATCGTGGCGCCACGCGCTTGTTGAAGCTGTCGCTGTGGTTGAGCGCCACTTCTTGCCAACCTTCAATCTTGATGCCTCGCTTGATAAGCATTTCCGACACGCGGTCGATGTAGTGTTCCATCATGTCGTGGGTGTCTTTCATATTCATTTTCGTCATAAGGGCTTTCACGGCGGGGCTGTTGTCCCAGCATCCGCTGGCTACCTCATCTCCTCCAAGGTGCACGATATCAAGTTTTAAGCCAGCGGCACGATACATCTTCTCAAGTTCGCCTACCACCTTGCCAATAAAGCGATAAGTGCCTTCCTGAGCAGGGTTGAGCACATTGTCGGCGTAGGCTTGCACCGATTGGTATCCGCCTTTGTCGTTGGGATCCCAAAGCATGAATTCTTGGGCTTTCTTGAGGTTGGTGGGAGAGAATTTGTTGTAGCGGTATTTCATCGCCACGATGGCAGCGCGCGAGTGCCCAGGAGTGTCGATTTCAGGAATTACCTTGATGCCGTGGGCTTTAGCGTAGCGTAAAAACTCAATGAACTGCGCTCGTGTGAGAAAGCCGTTAGCGCTCTGGCTCAAGTCGTTGGGATTTCCGTTACCATCAAAAATTTGCGCCAGGAATCCGTCCTCCAGTTCGTTAAGTGTACAGCCTCGACGTGATGCCACCTCAGTGAGTTCGGGCAGGCCAGGAATCTCAATTCGCCAAGCCTCATCGTCGGCGAAGTGGAACTGAATGGTATTAATTTTATAAAGCGCCAGCAGGTCGACGAGTTTCTTCAAGTCGTCGAGGCCATAGAAGTTGCGGGCGATGTCGGCCATGAAACCACGATAGGCGAAATCGGGCTCATCCACTATCTTGCATAGCATCAAATTGTTGCGTTTGGTGTGGCTTAGGGCGGCAATGAGTGTTTTGGCGCCATTTAGAACGGCAATGTCGCTTACACCTGTGATAACTATGCAAGAATCTGTGATTTCAAGCTCATAATGCTCGATGTTAGTGCTAAGCTTCTTGTCAAGCCTTGCTTCAATCACAAATGGGCAGTCGTCCATCACGTGGATGCCATAAAACGCAAGGTTCTTAGTAAGAAAAGCTTTCACTCGTCCAATATCTTGTTTGCGGCTTTTGAAGAATGACGGTGCTTTGAAAGATACTAGGTTTGGCAGTCTTACAGTTGTTCTTTCTTCATCGAGCGTTACTTTCTTTGGGGTAGGAATGATGTTGGTTGGTGTGTAATTGATAAACCCTCCAGCAACATCTTCGTTGAAATCAAAAACTTTGGCTCCGTCGGGATAGTCGGTGGTAGCGCTCCATTGTCCGGGCTCTTTGAGCTCGCTGCGCTCGATCGTCACAGCGATAGGGTGGTGGGTGTCACCGTTGAGCACCACGTGGCCACCATTAGGGGCATACCATAGGTTCACAAATTTTCCCTTCATCATCAGGTCGATGACCAATGAGTCGCCATCGGCAAGCGCGGCATAACGCTCGTTGGGCTTAACCAGATAGTAGGTAGTGGAAATTTCGTTGATGTCGACTGGGCAAGTGGGGGAGAGCTCCAGTTTGCGTGAGAACTGGTTGAAAAAGAACATCCAGTTACCCTCAAGTGGCTTGCCGCTGACATTCGTTATGACAAAGCGCGAGCTATAATAGCCAGGCTTGGCGTCGTTCGTGCCCATGTCCCAACGCACGCTGATTGGCGACTGGGCTAGAGCGCTTATTGAGGTTAATGTCATAACTGCCGCTATGAGCAGAGCTTTGATGCTTAGTGTTTTCATTGCTTTATAGTTTGTTGTTGATTATATCGTTAAGAAGATTCTCGCAGGCGTCCTCTAGCAGGTCGAGAGCAAGTTCAAAGCCCTCGGCGCCCTCGTAATAGGGGTCGGGGACGTAGTCGTAGTGGGCGCGCATTTTCACGATGTAGTTGCCCAGCATCACTATTTTGGCCTGCTGCTCGGGCGAGGCGGCAAGATACATGAGGTTTCGGCGGTTGCTCTCATCCATCGCCACAATGATGTCAAAATACTCAAAATCATCGCTTGTGATGGGGCGTGCGCGATGCGTGAGGTTGTAGCCTCGGCGGCTTGCGTGGCGTCGCATGCGCGGATCGGGCAACTGCCCCTGATGGCCGCTGTAAGTGCCCGCTGAGTCTATCTCAAAACGATGTGCCAATCCCCGTTCCTCAACGAGCCTGAGCAGCACTCCCTCGCCCGCCGGCGACCGGCAGATGTTACCCAAGCAAACAAAAAGTATCTTGACTTTTTTCATGTCGCAAAAATACAATTTATTTCACAAATCACCAAAAAAATGAAATAACGGTCGGTCAGTATAATTTCAAAAAATCAGTCTTAATTACATGATTTCATCAAGAATTATGCATCTTGAATTGTGCATTATAAATTATTTTATCTATCTTTGCACCCGATTTTGAAATCATATTGTAATTACAATGAAAATAATAAGTAAAGTCGACGAGCTGAAGAAGCAGGTCGAGAAGTTTCGTGGCGCTGGCAAGACTATAGGCCTAGTGCCCACGATGGGTGCGTTGCACGAGGGCCATCAGTCGCTGGTGGAGCGTGCTCGCCGTGAGAATGATGTGGTGGTAGTGAGCGTGTTTCTAAACCCCACTCAATTTAATAACAAAGAGGATTTGCGCACCTATCCGCGCACTGCCGAGGCCGATGCCGCGCTGCTCGAAAATTGTGGCGTTGATATCGCCTTCATGCCCACTGTGGAGGACATCTATCCCGAGCCCGATACCCGAGTGTTCAAACTTGGTCCCGTTGCCGAGGTGATGGAGGGCGCTATGCGTCCAGGTCATTTCAATGGCGTGTGCCAGATTGTGAGCAAGCTCTTCATGATGGTAGAGCCCACACGCGCTTATTTTGGCGAGAAGGACTTCCAGCAGATTGCTGTTATCCGTGCGATGATCAAGCAATTAGGCTTCAACTTGGAGATTGTGACCTGCCCATGCATCCGCGAGGCCGATGGCCTTGCCAAGAGCAGCCGCAATGTGCGCCTCACGCCGCTGGTTCGCAAAATTGCTCCGAATATCTACCGCGTGCTTTGCGATAGCTTAGCGTTTGCCGAGGATCACACTATCGAGCAGACTCACGACTGGGTGGTTGCTACCTTGAACGCTTATCCCGAGATGGACGTGGAATATTTCTCAATTTGCGACGGTATCACGCTGCAGCCTGTAAGTGATTGGGACGAAAGCGATTACATCGTGGGCTGCATCACCGTTTACTGCGGCGATGTGCGCGAAATCGACAATATTACCTACAAAAAGCCCGAAAATTTATAATGTGGCACGCTTTTTGCTAACACGCAAAAAATGAAACACATTATTAATTCTTAAATATTTTGCACTATGTTCATTCAAGTTGTAAAATCCAAGATTCATCGTGTCACCGTTACTGGTGCCAACCTCGACTACATTGGCAGCATCACTATCGACCAGGACCTGCTCGATGCAGCTGGTATCATGGAGGGAGAGCGTGTGTTCATAGTTGACAACAACAACGGCGAGCGCCTTGACACTTATGTGATTCCTGGTGAGCGCGGCAAGGGCGAAGTGTGCCTCAACGGCGCTGCAGCACGCAAAGTGCAGCCGGGCGATGTGGTGATAATAATGTCGTATGCCCTTATGACTCCCGAAGAGGCCAAGGGCTTCAAGCCTATGGTTGTATTCCCCGACACCACAACCAACAAACTTATTTAGGTTCTTAAAGTTTCACATTAGAAACTTAACCCTTAACACTTGAAAATTAACACTTACAAATATATATGTTTGAAAATCTAAGCGAAAGATTAGAACGCGCGTTTAAGGTGCTAAAAGGCGAAGGCCGAATCACCGAAATCAATATCGCCGAGACATTAAAAGAGGTGCGCCGCACCCTTATCGAGGCTGATGTCAATTATAAAGTAGCCAAGACCTTCACCGACACGGTGAAAGAGAAGGCCATTGGTCAAAACGTAATCAACTCCCTCAAGCCTAAGGAGTTGATGATTAAGATAGTTCACGACGAGCTCACCGAGCTCATGGGTGGTGAGCAGGCTCCGTTTAATGTGGAGGGCCATCCTGCCATTATCCTCATGTCGGGTCTGCAAGGTTCTGGTAAGACCACTTTCTCGGGCAAACTTGCCAACCGCTTCATCAAGCGCCATCCGTTGCTGGTGGCTTGCGACGTGTATCGTCCAGCCGCTATCGAGCAGCTCAAGGTGCTGGGCGAGCAGATTGGTGTGCCAGTATATAGCGAGCCCGAGAATCAGAATCCAGTAGAGATTGCCCAGCACGCCATTGCCGAAGCCAAGCTTAAGGACTATGGCATGGTAATTGTCGATACCGCTGGTCGACTCGCCGTTGATGAGCAGATGATGCAGGAAATCAAGGCGATAAAAGACGCAATCAATCCCAACGAGACACTTTTTGTCGTTGACTCGATGACTGGTCAAGACGCAGTGAACACTGCTAAGGCTTTCAACGATCGCCTCGACTTTGATGGCGTAGTGCTCACCAAGCTCGACGGTGACACTCGTGGTGGTGCAGCCCTCTCAATCCGCTCCGTTGTCAACAAGCCCATCAAGTGGGTTGGTACTGGCGAGAAGATGGAGGCCATCGATCCCTTCCGTCCCGCTGGTATGGCCGACCGTATCCTTAACATGGGTGATATCGTGTCGCTCGTAGACCGCATGCAGCAGCAGTATGATGAGGAGCAGGCCCGCGAGTTGCAGAAGAGGATTGCCAAAAACAAGTTTGATTTCAACGACTTCCTCTCGCAAATCTCAAAAATCAAGAAGATGGGTCACCTCAAAGATCTCGCATCAATGATTCCTGGCGTGGGCAAGGCCATCAAGGACGTGGACATCAGCGACGACGCCTTCAAGGGCATCGAGGCCATTATCCACTCCATGACGCCCTATGAGCGCGAGCATCCCGAGGTGATTAATGGCTCTCGCCGTCAGCGCATTGCGCGCGGTAGCGGTACCAACATCCAGGAGGTAAACCGTCTGCTCACGCAGTTTGATCAGACCCGCAAGGCAATGCACAAAATGAGCAACATGAGTCCCAAGCAACTTATGCGCGCCGGCCGCCGCCGTTAAGGCAGTGTAATAAATTGCCGTTTTTCTCGTTACATATTTAGTAGAATAAAAAATAACGACAATAATATGAAGAAATTACTTGCTATAGCGATAGTGGCTCTGATGGGCGTTGCAACAGCATCGGCTCAGAAGGGTGAGATGGCAGTTGGTGCTAACCTGCTCTACGGCACCGAGATCAACTCGGTGGGCCTGGGCGCTAAGTTCCAGTATGGCATCCTCGAGCACCTGCGTGGTGAGGCCTCGTTCAACTACTATTTCCAGAACAAAGGCTTCAGAATGTGGGACTTGAACGCCAATGCCCATTATCTCTTCGACATCACCGAGAAATTCCGCGCCTATCCTCTTGCTGGTCTTACTGTGGTGAACAAGAGCTACACCGATGTTGACGATTCTATCTCCCGCTTCGGCTTGAACCTGGGTGGTGGTTGTGAATATGACGTGAATGAGCGTTGGAGGGTAAATGCCGAGTTCAAATACTCCATCGTGAGCACCATCGACCAGGCTGTCTTCAGCCTTGGCGCTGTTTACAAGTTCTAGATTTTTAAGGATACAAATTAAAAAATATCAGTGCATTTCTCTAGATTGAGAGCTGCACTTGGGATTGTCTCCCATTAACCCTGATGTTTGTTTTTCAGGATGTTTGAATAAGATGGTTAAAGAAAAAGTTTAAGTATGAAGAAGTTATTGTTTATAATGGCGACTCTGGTTGTTGTGATGTTGTTCACTTCGGCCAGCAACAATGGAAAAGGTGGTATCGTGGGCACCTCGGCCGGCGATTTCACCATTAGCAATGCCAGTGGTGTGGTGTCGCTGAGCCAGTTTCGCGGCAAGTATGTGCTGCTCACGCTCTGGTCCTCGACCGATGTCGTCTCCAGGCTCGACAATATCAAGAATGACCGCAATGCATCGATGAGAGCAGATGTGGTGCCACTGTCGGTGAATTTCGACCGCAGCAGGGCGTTATTCGATGAGCTTGTGGCGGCCGACAGCCTCGACACCTCGGCTCAGTACTATTGTGAGCGCCAAGACCGCTCAATCTTCGAGAAGAAGTGGGGATTGGGACAGCAGTTCAACAGCTACCTCATCAGCCCGTCAGGCACTGTGGTGGCGGTCAACCCCACCGACCAAGAAATCAATCGCCTCGTCAAATGACGCAGGCGATTTTTTTATTGCTTCAAAAAAAGGAATGTAAAATTCAGTGAACCCGCCTCTTTCATCGTTCAACGCCTTTCTCACATCAATTTTTTTTGTGCAATCGTTTAATTTTAACAGTAAAAAATTGGCATAATTCAAAAAAAAATTGTTTCTTTGCAACTTATTAATTTAGCATTAAAGCCCTTTAGTTGGTTGAAGATGCGATGCACACCTTCTTTGCTCTATTGTCTTTCAGTCAATTAATGGGTTATAGATGGTGAAAAATTGTGGTCTTATACCAATGAAATTAACTTTCTAAGCGGCTTGTAACTGCTGGACATAAAATTTTAAACTAAATAAATTATTAATTTTTTTTTCAATGCTTATGAGTCTTAAAAAACTTTTATTGCTGACGGCTGCAATATTGGTATCTCTCACCTCGAGCGCGCAGTTCAAGGTGACTGGTGTCGTTATTTCGGCCGAGGACAATGAACCCGTTATTGGTGCTCATGTGAAGGAAAAAGCAAAACCAAGCAATGGTACTTCTACCGATTTTGACGGTAAGTTTACTCTCACCGTTGCTTCAGCCAAGAGCCACATCATTGTTAGCTCAGTTGGTCTTGCCGACGCCGATGTACAGGTTACCTCGGGTGAGATGAGGATCGTTTTGCAAAACGATGAGAAGACCACACTTCAAGAGGTGGTTGTAACAGGTTATCAAAACGTTGACAAGCGCCTCTTTACCGGTGCTACCACAAGCATTAAGGCCGACAAGGCAAAGCTTGACGGTGTGGCCGACGTGTCGCGTGCCCTTGAGGGACGTGCTGCCGGTGTGAGTGTGCAAAACGTGTCGGGTACCTTTGGTACTGCTCCTAAGATCCGTGTGCGTGGTGCTACCTCAATCTACGGTAGTAGCAAGCCACTGTGGGTAGTCGACGGTGTGATTCTTGAGGATAACGTTGAGCTCGATGCCGACGCCCTCTCGAGTGGTGACGCCACCACCCTTATCGCCAGCGCCATCGCTGGTATCAACGCCGACGATATCGAGAGCTTCCAGATTCTTAAGGACGGTTCGGCAACATCAATCTATGGTGCTCGCGCTATGGCTGGTGTGATCGTCGTTACCACCAAGCAAGGTCGCTCAGGATCGGCAAGTATCAACTACACTGGTGAGTTCACTTATCGCTTGAAACCCATGTACCGTGAGTTCAACATCAGTAACTCTCAGGAGCAGATGGGTATCTACAAGGAACTTGAGGCAAAGGGATGGTTGAGCTTTGCAAGTCTCGCCAACTCTTCAAGCTCGGGTATCTATGGTACCATGTACAAGCTCATGGACCAGTATGATCCCGCTACTGGCTTCGGTTTGCCAAATACTCTTGCTGCCAAGAATGCTTATCTGCGTGAGGCAGAGTTCCGTAACACCGACTGGTTTGACCTGTTGTTTAACAGCAACATCTCTCAAAACCACGCTATCTCTATCTCGGGTGGTACCGACCGTGCTCGTTTCTATACTTCGGCATCAATTATGTATGACCCAGGATGGACCAAGCAGAGTGAGGTTACACGTTACACCTTCAACGCCAACGCCAGCTACGACCTGTCGAAGACTTTGACCATTAAGTTGTTGACTAGTGACAGCTACCGTAAGCAGCGCGCTCCTGGTACATTGAGCCAGGACGTTGACGTGGTGAATGGTGTTTACAGCCGTAGCTTCGATATCAACCCCTACAGCTATGCGTTGAACACCTCTCGTACCGCTGACCCCAATGCTACTTACACTCGTAACTATACATCGTTCAATATCTTCCACGAGCTTGAGCAGAACTACATCGACCTCGGTGTTACCGACCTCAAGTTCCAGGGTGAGCTTTCTTGGAAACCCATTCGTGGACTTGAACTCAAGGGTTTGGCATCTTACCGCTTTAACAGCAGTACTACCAACCACTATGTAAAGGACGACTCTAACCAGGCCAACGCTTACCGTGCCGGTATTGATCCAGAGAATGCATCAATTCGCGACGCTAACACTTACCTCTATACCGATCCCGATATAGTAGGTGCTCTTCCTGTAACAGTTCTTCCTAAGGGTGGTATCCTTTATCACGATGTGAACGCAATGTCGCAGTTTGACTTGCGTACTCAAGCACAATACAACAAGAGTTTCAACGACAAGCACCTCATCAACTTGCTTGCTGGTTGGGAGCTCAGTAAGATTGATCGTCATGCCGAGAGCTTTGAGGGCTGGGGTATCGTTTATGAGAACGGTAACATTCCATTCCTCGACAAGAACCTCTTCAAGCAGCAAGTTGAGGAGAACCACAACTACTACAGCGAGGCTTGGCGTTATGGCCGCAACATGGCTTACTATGCAATGGGTAGTTACTCATTCATGGGCAGATACATCCTCACCGGCACCTTCCGTTATGAGGGTTCTAACAAGCTTGGTAAGGCCAAGAAGAGCCGTTGGCTCCCCACTTGGAACATTTCGGGTGCTTGGAATGCCAGTGATGAGAACTTCTTCCGCGAAGCAGCATTCAACAAAAATGGCATCTGGACTTATGCTAAGTTGCGTCTGTCTTACTCACTGACTGCCGATGCAGGTCCTGCAAGTGTATCTAACGCACTTCCTATTTACTATCCTTCAAAGCCTTGGAGATTGGTTCCCGAGGATGCTGAGATGAATCTTTATTTGGCAAATATTGCTAATGAGGAGCTGACCTATGAGAAGAAGCACGAGTTTGACGTTGGTGTTGACCTTGGTTTCTACAACAACCGCATCAACTTGGTATTTGACTGGTACAAGCGTAACAACTACGACTTGATTGGTGGTGTTTATACCGAGGGCGTTGGTGGTGTGACCCACAAGTATGCTAATGTGGCTTCTATGGCTTCGCATGGTGTTGAGTTCACTCTTTCTACCCGCAACTTTGAGGCTATAAAGCCAGGCGACTTTGAGTGGTCAACCGACTTCACATTCTCTTATGCCAAGAACAAGATTACCGACCTCTTGTCACGCAGCCGTATCATCGACCTCGTGCCAGGTACCGGTTACGCATTGCAGGGCTATCCCGTGCGTGCAATCTTCTCTATCCCATTTGCAGGCTTGAATGATGAGGGTCTTCCCACATTCTACAATGAGAATGGCGACGTAACTGTTGCTGGAATCTACTTCCAGCAGTTCGACAACCTCGACTTCCTTAAGTATGAGGGTCCAGTAGATCCTATCTACACTGGTGGTCTTGGCAACAACTTCAGCTGGAAGGGCTTCCACTTGAACCTCTTCTTGACCTACTCGTTTGGTAACAAGCTGCGCTTGCCAGCCGACTTCTCTTATGCTTATGGCGATATGACCGCCAACTCTCGTGAGATGAAGAACCGTTGGGTAGTTCCTGGTGATGAGGCTTATACTGATATCCCAACTATCGTTTCTACACGTCAGTATATGACTTGGAATAATGTATATGGTGAAAGATTAGGTATTGCCTATAGCTCTTACAACTATAGTACTGCTCGTATCGCCGATGGTGGTTTCATCCGCTTAAAAGAGGTGTCGCTCACTTACGACATTCCTGAAAAGGTTCTTAAGGCCCTGCGCCTGAACACTGCATCGGTTAAGCTGAGCACCACTAACCTGTGCCTGCTCTATGCCGACAAGAAACTCAATGGACAAGACCCAGAGTTCTTCAACTCGGGTGGTGTTGCTGCACCAAGTCCAAAGCAGTTCACTCTAACAGTACGTCTTGGTCTTTAATGTATTAATGTTATAAAATATATAGAAACTATGAAATTAAGATATTTTATATTAGTTGGTGTGGCACTTTTAGGATTGTCGTCTTGTAGCGACTTTCTCGACAAGCCCAGCGACACGCGCGTTACTCTCACCAACACCGAGCAGTTGCGCATGTTGATGACCAGTGCCTATCCAGAATATAGCTATGTGCCATTCTGTGAATTGTCGACCGACAACTTCATCGACAATAACTCTCCAGGCGTTGACGGTGTTCGTTTCAACTTGTCGTCTTACGACCGCAACGACGATGAGACTTTTGCTTGGGAAGATATTCGCACATCTACTGGTGAAGACACTCCCTCGGGATCGTGGGAAGGTTATTACAACGCTATCGCTACTTGTAACCAAGTACTTGAAAAGGTTGAGGAGTTTGAGGCCGAGGGCGAGAACAGCGCCAAGCTTCAGGCGGTTAAGGGCGAGGCCCTGGTTGACCGTGCTTACTGCCACTTCATGCTTGCCAACATCTTCTGTATGCCCTACCGTGGCCCAGAATTGAGCAAGATGGAGCCAGGTATTCCTTATATGTTAAAACCTGAGACTACAGTGAAGCCTCACTATGAGCGTGGAACTCTTGCCGAGACTTACGCTAACATTGAGAAGGACCTTGAAGATGGTCTGCCTCTCATTAACGATGCTATCTATGAGCAGCCTAAGTATCACTTCAACAAGCAGGCAGCTTACACATTTGCTTCACGTTTCTATCTCTTTAAGCGCGATTATCCAAAGGTAATTGAGTGTGTCAACATCGTCTTTGGTGGTGCTGATGCCGACCCATTGCCTTACATGACCGATATTTGGGCTCATAAAGAGGAATTCGAAGACGACGAAGATTGCAATCGTTATTATGCCAGCGCTACCCACATGAGGAATTTCATGATTATTCCTACTTATTCAGCCTATCTGCGTCACCTGATTAGTGGTAACCGCTATGCTTGTAACCGTGAAGGTATGCAGGCTACACTTTGGGACGGCAAAGGTCCAACTTGGAAGGGCGTTCATCCATGTTACAACGGCTGTGGCATGTATATTGCTGGTTCTAATCAAGATTATGGCTTGTGGTGGGCAGGTGCAGTTGGTGAGCAGTTTGAGTACACCGATAAGGTTGCCGGAATTGGCTATGCACACCAAGTGCTTTGTGAGTTTACTGGTGAGGAGGCTCTCTTGAACCGTGCTGAGGCTAAATTGTTCCTCGGCGATATTGACGGAGGTGTAGCCGACTTGGGTGTGTGGGATGCTGCCCACCGTAACACTACCACAAGCACTAGTAGCATGACCGCTTGGAGCAAGGAAGTTGTTTGGAACTTCTACACTACTGCCGAGGAGAAATATATCCTCAACAGTAAGCCTGAGCGTCGCGAGCTTTTGGGAGCCAAGCTTCTTGACTCGATCTATTATGGTATTGCTAAGCCTATCAACATCGACATTGTTTGCCCAAGCGATAAGTATCAACTTACTGCCGCAATCAATCCTTACCTTCAGTGCGTTCAGCACTTCCGCCGCATCGAATTTGTGTTCCGCGGAATGCGTTGGTTCGACATCAAGCGATATGGCATCTCTTACAGCCACACTATAGGCAAGGATGCGCGTGTTGTTACACTCAATCCTAACATTGCATCTGGAGAACTCGATCACCGCATGGCTCTTCAGATTCCTAATGAGGTTATAGCCGCTGGTATTGAACCCAACAATCGAATTGATCCGCCATTGACGACAAGGGTGTCGGGCTTGAAGAAGGCGACATATCAACCTAGTAGTGACGAATAAATAAATCAAGATAAGATTATGAAAAAATATTTTAAATATATCAGTGCTTTGGCTCTGGTGGCTATTGCGGCAATGTCGCTCACGTCGTGCGGTGAGAAGGCTTTGGATGATACCATCTTCCCCGACGTTACCGATGAGCTCGATCCCAATAGCTACACATATAACTTTGACAAGTGGCTAAAGGAGAACTATCTCGATGTTTACAACCTGGAGTTCCAGTACAGGCTTAAGGACAACGAGACCAATATGAACTACAACCTTGAACCTGCTACGCTCAGAAGTTCCATCGACCTGGCTGTGCTTTCCAAGTACATGTGGTTTGATGTATATGAGGAAGTAACTGGTAGCAAGGAGTTCTTGAAGATGTATGGTCCCCGCATTATTATGCTTGTGGGATCACCTGCTATCAACCCTAGGTCGAGAACCATTGAAGTTGGTCTTGCCGAGGGCGGTATTAAGGTGACGCTGCTCAATGTGAACAAATTAGGTAATTATGAGAATAATCCCGCTCAGATGATTAATGTTCTGAACAACGATTATTTCCACACTATGCACCATGAGTTTGCTCACATCTTGCACCAAACAAAGAGTATTCCTACTGAGTTCCGTATTCTTTCATCAGGTCACTATGAGGCTATGAATTGGGAGAAACGTAACGAGAAGATGGTTCATTCTCTTGGTTTTGTCACTTCTTATGGCTCGAGTTCTATTCGTGAGGACTTTGCTGAGTTCATTGCTTGCTATATCACAATGTCGGATGCCGAATGGGCAGTAGTCAAGAAGGACGCAGCTCGTGGCTGGGCTACCGATCGCGAGGAGTCTAGTGATGAGTGGATACCATATTATTGCTATTATTACTATCCTAACAACAATCCTGTTGATGATAATGGTGAGAGCACTCTCACTTATTTGGACGAGGTAAGAGTTGATTTTCTTGAAGATGGAACTCCCATCTTTAAGAACAGATACCAACAGGGAGTTGGCAAGGTTACCCTCAACACCGAAGACGGCAAATATTATGACCAAAATGGTGTAGAGTGCGACCAGCAAGGTTATGTCCTTGACAAGAACGGCAACCGCGTTCCTATCTACGTTTATGCTGTTGAGGATGATGACAATGTGAATGGTTTAGATGTTATTGAGACGAAAATTCAGTTGTGCAAAGACTGGTTCCGTGAGGAGTGGGGCATCGACCTCGATGAATTGCGCAATGTTGTTCAAACTCGCATTCAGACCTTTGATGCATCCAAACTTCAAGAACTTCGTCAGCAAGTCACTCTTGGTGAATAATGTTTAATCTTAATATACATTAGATATTATGAAGAAATTATTTTATTTTTCGGCTTTTATCCTCACGTTGTCGCTCACGGCTTGTGCTCCAAGTGAGGTCGATGACCTCTTTGATGAGAATCCGGCAGTACGTCTTGATAATGCCATAAAGAATTATACCGAGTTGTTCCAGTCTAATGGCGGGCGCTGGTTGATGCAATACTTCTGCAGTGCAAGCGAGCCAGGATACAACTATATCATGACTTTCCATAATGATGGCACGGTCGACATTTCTACTAAAAACAGTGAAGTTAATGGTGGAGCGTTTATTACCGATAAGTCTTTGTGGGAAGTGGTGTCGGACTATGGTCCTGTGCTTTCGTTCAACACCTATAATAAAGCATTCCACGTGTTCTCTAACCCTGAAATAGAATTAGGTACTTCAGGTACCAGTTCAAGTACTTACGGCAAGGGACATGAGGGTGACTATGAGTTTGTTATCATTAGCGCCGATAATGATCAGGTTAAGTTGCGTGGAAAGAAGACGGCCATCACGATTATTATGCGTCGTCTTTCGGCAGAGGAGGCACCAACCGATGAGGACTACTTTGCTAACCTCACTACTGTGCTCAATTCTACCTTCAGCAACCGTATCAACAATTACATACTCACTACTGCAAGCGGCAAGCGTTACATTTGCAACGGTGACGGAGGTCCTATAAATTCTATGTTCTGGAGCTTCTATCCCGAAGGTGGCTCACTGCTCGATAACGGTGAGTATATGAACGCTATCTTTACAACTCATGGTGTTCGCTTTATGGAGCCATTGAGCTTCCTCACTGAATATGATGAGAACGATGTGGCTGCTCAGAGCTTTGAGATTCAACCCGACGGCACTCTCCTCTGCACTGAGGATGGCTTGACCACAATCAAGGGTCCCGCTCTTGCCGACCTGTTCCATCAAAAGCAAATCGGCTGGACTCTTATTGATTTGAATGGAGATTTCCTCACAACCTTCAATCAGATTGTTGATGAGGCTAAAACTACAAAAGTAAATAATAAGACTCTTAACTATAAATTCCAGTGGTTGCAGTTAGGTTATGATAACACCAAGGCTAAGTATCGTCTTTACTTCAGGTTCAATACCGGTAACAATTATGGCAGCATCTATGTCAACCATGAGATAATTGATGATCACACCATCAAGTTCTCGTTTGACCCCAATGCCGAAGTTGCCTATGATACCAATGGTGGTAAATTATACGGATGGCTGCCAAGCTTGAGGGCTATGGTTGAACTGCTTTGCACAGGGGAATATGAGCTTAGCGCCACCAACTTTATGGTGTCGAACCCATTGCTCATGAAGAGCAAGAGCAACCCTGCTAACTACACGTCACTCAAGTTTGACACTGCATCTTTGTAATGATAATATCTTTATAAGGATAAACTCTTAAATCTCCAGTGGCGGCCGCTAATCCAGCGACCGCCACTTTGTTTTTTTCTCTCGCAAAGCCGCACCTCTCGGTGTCAAAAAGCCTCGCAAGCTCGGTCATTCAATCCATTCTCATCGTTTGTTTTTTCGGCGGAGCCGACTTTATGACCACGTAGTGGCGACTTTGTGAGATTAGTCCAGCGCAGTTTTTTTCCACTCGCAAAGCTGCACCTCTCGGTGTCAAAAAACCTCGCAAGCTCGGTCATTTATTTCAATTCTCATCGTTATTTTCGGCGGAGCCGACTTTGTGGCCACGAAGTGGCGACTTTGTGAGATTAGTCCAGCGCAGTTGTTTATTTCTCTCGCAAAGCCGCACCTATCGGAGTCGCAAAGCCTCGCAAGCTCGGTCATTTAATCCAAGTCTCATCGTTTATGTTTTCGGCGGAGCCGACTTTGTGTCCACGAAGTGGCGAC
>JAGCRW010000043.1 GCA_017964485.1 Muribaculaceae bacterium
GGCTTACACCCTGGCCGATGGTATGGACTACATCCGCACCGGTGTGAATGCAGGTCTGTCGGTTGACGCCTTTGCTCCCCGTCTGTCGTTCTTCTGGGGCATTTCGATGAACTTCTTCACCGAGATCGCCAAGATGCGCGCTGGCCGACTCTTGTGGGCAAAGATTGTAAAGAGCTTTGGCGCAGAGAATCCCAAGTCAATGTCGTTGCGTACTCACAGCCAGACTTCAGGTTGGTCACTCACCGCGCAAGACCCATTCAACAACGTGGGCCGCACCTGTATCGAGGCAATGGCTGCTGCTCAGGGCCACACCCAGTCGCTGCACACCAACGCACTCGACGAGGCTATCGCGCTGCCTACCGACTTCTCGGCACGTATCGCACGTAACACCCAGATCTACATCCAGCAAGAGACCTACATCACCAAGGCTATTGACCCATGGGCTGGTTCTTACTATGTAGAACGCCTTACTCACGAACTCGTGCACAAGGCATGGGAGCACATCCAGGAGATTGAGAAATTGGGCGGTATGGCTAAAGCCATCGAGACTGGCGTGCCCAAGATGCGCATCGAGGAAGCAGCAGCCCGCACACAGGCCCGCATCGACAGCGGCGCTCAAACCATCGTGGGCATCAACAAGTATGCTCTCGAGAAAGAGGCTCCTATCGACATCCTCGAAATCGACAATACCGAGGTTCGCAACGAGCAAGTTGCACGCCTCGAAGACTTACGCAAGAACCGCGACGAGGCTAAGGTTCAAGCCGACCTCAAGGCCATTACCGAGTGCGTGCGCACCGGTGAGGGCAACCTGCTGGCATTGGCAGTAGAGGCAGCCAAGGACCGCGCTTCGCTCGGTGAGATTAGTGATGCCTGCGAAGAAGTCGTAGGCCGTTATAAAGCAGTTGTTAAAACAATTTCAGGCGTGTATTCAGCAGAAGCAAGCACCGATCCCGACCTCAAGCGCGCACGTGAGCTCACAGCTCAGTTCGCCAAGAAAGAAGGTCGCCAACCTCGCATCATGATTGCCAAGATGGGACAGGACGGTCACGACCGTGGCGCGAAAGTGGTTGCCACTGGCTATGCCGACTGCGGCTTCGACGTGGATATGGGACCATTGTTCCAGACTCCCGAGGAGAGCGCTCGTCAAGCTGTAGAGAACGACGTCAATGTGATGGGCGTTTCTTCACTTGCCGCTGGCCACAAGACCCTTATCCCTGCCGTTATCGAGGAACTTAAGAAGCTTGGACGTGAGGATATTATCGTCACCGCTGGTGGCGTGATTCCTATGCAAGACTACGACTTCCTTTACAAGGCTGGCGTAGCTGCAATCTTCGGCCCTGGCACCTCGGTAATGAAGAGTGCCATCAAGGTGATGGAAATCCTGCTCGACGAGGAATAATCCTCCTCAAAAGAGCATTACCATTCATAATAAAATCGCTCAGCTATATCGCTGGGCGATTTTTTATATAACGTTTGCAGCATTTTCCAAAAAATTTTGTAACTTTGCAGATTGTAAAAAACATACGCAATTATGGGTATTTTAAAAAACTTTGAAAGCTGGGCTAATAGTGACAGCAATAACAGCAACTCATCAAACAAGAGAAGAGGTTTTGAGTCTTGGGCACGTCCCAATCGTGGCGATTTCACGCGCCCCAGTCAAAATCCTGCTCAAGATGTAGATGATGATGCTCTCTTCAACCCACACAGCGAGTATCACAACTATGATGAAGATTTAGATGATGTCTTAGATGATGATTAACTTGAATGATTAATAATAAAATTATAGACTAAATGAAAAAATTAATGTTACTGGCTGTTGCCGCAATCACCGTGTTAAGCATGTCGGCACAGTCGTTTGAAGACTTCTTCTCTTCTGAGAAATCAAAAGACAAAGTAACCTTTGGATTCCGCGTGGGTCTCAACATCAACGGTATGAGAAACAACATCCACGACAACGACATCTCCAAGATTTTCAGTGATCGACCCTACACACTCGACGTTCACAAGAAAGCGGGCCTCAACTTTGGTGTAAGCATCGATATCCCTGTACTCAAAAGCTTGTGGATCAACACTGGGGTGTATTACTCCGCTTCGGGTGCCAAGTTCACCTTCAGACAAGACAACAGCAAGGTGGTAGAAGGTACTTTCCTTGACGATTACACTGCCAATGTGACCATGCACAACGTGCGCATTCCAGTTCAAGCGTCATATCGCTACAACATCAATAAAAACTACGAGCTGCAAGTGAACCTAGGTCCATATTTTGCTTACGGCATTGGTGGCAAGGCTTATATCCACAATGATGTGAAGAAAGAGAAACTTGGCGCGATAGACCTCACTGGCAATCCAGAGTTCGACTATGTAATATATGAACTCTTTGACGAGAACGTTTCTACGCTCAACCCCGATCTAGCCGACAGAGATGAAGTGAAGATTCTTGGTACAGCGAATATCAACGACAAAAACACCAACTACATCAACCCCTTCGACATGGGTATTGCTTTTGGTGTGGGCGTAACTTTCAACCACAAGTATTTTGCTGGTTTCAACTACGACGGTGGCCTGGTAAATGTCAACGGCAAGCGCTTGCGTGCCCTCAACCACAACAACATTAAGAACCATACGTTCTCAATCAACGTGGGATACAACTTCTAACAACTTACCTCATACCGATTTAAGCACCGCCAGCCTCAATCTGAGCGGTGCTTTTTCCCACCAAGTGAAGAAAAGGAGCCTCACCTTTTCTTCACTTTGCCAGTGTAAAAACCAAAAAAACATTAAAATGACTTGCCATGTGGCGAATTATGTGTAACTTTGCACGCTAAATATGCAAATTACAGAAATGACACGTCGTTTATTACTAATATTGTCGCTAATTGTTGTGCTTACCTCTTGTGGCGAGTACAGCAAAGTAATGAAAAGCAGCGACTATAATTATAAATACACCTACGCCAAGCAGGCTTTTGAGAACAAGAAATACACTCAGGCCTACACTATTCTCACTGATCTCGTGCCAATCTTCAAAGGCACCGAGAAGGGCGAGGAATGTTTATACCTGCTAGGACTTAGCTATTACGAGAATAACGACTACCTAAACTCGGGATCTTTCTTCAGGCAGTACTACACCCAGTATCCTAAAGGTCAGTTTACTGAGCTGGCTCGCTTCTATGCAGGCTATGGATACTATCTCGACTCACCCGAACCTCAACTTGACCAAAGTGAGACGCTGAAAGCCATCGAGGAGTTGAAAGCCTTCCTAGATTACTTCCCCAAGAGTGACAAGGTGGCTATAGCTCAGAACGCTATCTTTGAGCTGCAAGACAAACTCGTGCTCAAAGAACTTGAGAATGCCCAACTCTACTACAATCTGGGCAGCTATATGGGCAACAATTACGAGAGCGCGGTTATTACCGCCAAAAACGCAATTAAGTCCTATCCTTACAACAAGTATAAAGAGCAACTCGAGTTGCTCATCCTCAAGTCAAGATTCAAGGAGGCACAGATGAGTGTTGACGAGAAGAAAGAGGAACGATACCGCACTGTCGTTGACGAGTATTACGCTTACATCAACGACTTCCCCAACAGCGAGAACCGCAAAGAAGCCGACAACATCTTCAAGATTGCCGACAAGTTCTTAAACCATAAGTAAAGCGCTACGCGCTGATTAGAGATTAAAGAATAATAAACACCCAATAATAATTTATAGACACAATGGCTATCGATTACAAGAAATCAAACGCTCCACAAAACACAACTGTTCACGACCTTATTGACCTCGCAGAGCAAACAGGCAACATCTATGAGACTGTGGCTATCATTGGCAAACGCGCCAACCAAATCTCGGCCGACATGAAAAACGACCTGGAGAAGAAACTGCAGGAGTTCACCGAGAAGACCGACAACCTCGAGGAAATCTCTGAGAACCGCGAGCAAATCGAAATCTCAAAATACTACGAGAAATTGCCAAAGTCAACTCTCATCGCCACTAAGGAATATGAGGACGGCAAATTGCACTTCCGCAACGTGAGCAAGGAGAAAGACGGTCTTGACTTCTAAAAGACCTTTAGGCACATTATCAAAAGAGCCGCGTCACCTATCAGTGACGCGGCTCTTGTTTTTTACAGTGACGAGAAGTTTAGAACTTGTACTTTACACCCAGGCAAGTAACGCTCTGGTTCATGTCCTTAAGAATCTGGAATCTCTCCTCAACATAGAAAGCAAAATGGTTGTTGATTGTGTACTCTGCTCCCAAACCAATGTTGGCGCCAAAGCGGTTAAAACCATCAAGGCCTTTGGGAGTTACCCTGGCAAAAGAAAAACCAGCCAAAGGATAGATAGCAAAACTGTTGCTAGTGCGAATGAGGTAATTAAAATTGAGATTTACATTAAATGCATCTACTCCCTCATTCTCAAAGTAATAAATAAACTCTGGCTCTACCCTGAAGTTGTTGATGAACTCATACTGGAAATTCAATCCAAGTCCTACCATAGAGTGCTTGGTTGCATAGTTGAACTGTGCTCCAAACGCTTTCTCACCTTTCTCGGCATTCATAGTAAAAATGCCTAACAGAGCAATGATGCTCACAAAAAATAATTTCTTCATAATACTTGATTTTAGTGACGTTCTACAACATCACGTTAGATTATCGTTGCAAAAGTAATACTTTTCAACCAAATATGCAAATGCCCGCCTCAAACGAGACGGGCATTTCTTAAATATATTATCTATTGTTATTTCAATTACTGATATCTTGATTAGATAACACCTTGCTCGAGCATAGCCTGAGCAACCTTCATGAAGCCAGCGATGTTAGCGCCCTTCACGTAGTCGATAGTGCCGTCGGGTTGAGTACCGAACTTCACGCACTGCTCGTGGATGTTCTCCATAATCCAGTGCAGCTTGTCATCAACTTCCTTAGCCGACCAGCTCAGGTGAGCAGCGTTCTGAGTCATCTCAAGACCAGAAGTAGCAACACCACCAGCGTTAACAGCCTTACCAGGAGCGAAGAGAACACCATTATTCTGGAAGTAGTGGATAGCGCCAGGTTGGCAACCCATGTTAGAAACCTCGCAGCAGCACCAGCAGCCGTTAGCCTTAAGTTCCTTAGCGTCATCCTCGCTAAGCTCGTTCTGGAATGCGCAAGGAAGAGCGATGTCGCAAGGAATGCTCCAAGCTTTCTTGCCAGGAGTGAACTTAGCTGCCTCGGGGAACTTGTCGGCCATATCCTGAACCTTATTGCGGTTAGATGCGCGCATAACGAGCATATAGTCGATCATCTCTTTGGTGATGCCATCAGGAATCTCGCAAACACCGTCAGGACCAGAGATGGCAACAACCTTAGCACCAAGCTCGGTAGCCTTGATAGAGGCACCCCAAGCTACGTTACCGAAGCCAGAGAGAGCAACCTTCTTGTCCTTGATGTCCTTACCAGCAGTGCGAAGCACGTGCTCAACGAAGTAGAGAGCGCCAAAACCAGTAGCCTCGGGACGGAGGATAGAACCACCCCAAGTCTCTCCCTTGCCAGTGAGAACGCCAGTGTGATAGCGACGAGCCAGCTTCTGATACATACCATTGAGGTAACCAATCTCACGGCCACCAACACCTACGTCACCAGCGGGAACGTCCTGATCTGGACCAATGCA
>JAGCRW010000044.1 GCA_017964485.1 Muribaculaceae bacterium
ACCCCTGACAGGAATAAAAACGAAATAGTCAACTCCCTTTAGGGATAAGTTTAATCGAGTCGACTTTTAAAAGGTGAAAAACTGATAAAAACAGTCAACCAAAATCAGGCAATCACAAAAGTGTCCCAACTGTCCCAAAATCGTCAAATGACCACAAAAACCCGCTGGACCCTTAATGCCCATCCGCCCCCTAAAAACCAAAATTTTTTTTCGTTTTTGTCCCACACGATAAATTTTTGTTCAATTTTCAATGGATTTTAAGCGCAGCGCCCACCCAGCATCTAACGGAATTGTTTTTAATCGAACTTATTCGTTTGATTTTTTGTTAGATTTCTCGCCGCAGGCGACTAGAAAAGATAAATTTTAGAGCCGCAGGCTCTCTAATTTCCGCGCTTGCGCGGCAACACTTTCAAGAGATGTTCTTATGTCTGTCTAAAATCCAGCATCTAATGTAATTGTAATTAATTGTCCTTAATTGTCTGATAAAATTTTAGTAACTTTGCAGTTGTTAATCTTTCAGCATTACTGTTATGACTACAAACAATACTTTCCGCTGGTGGGTTGTGGTGTACCTATTGCTTGCCACCATGTCGCTTAATGCGCAGGAGCACAAAACGTTGCGCGAGTGGGGATTCCCTACGGGCATCTTCGAGACCGGGCAGTACAACGCCATCACCGACGTGCCCGGCGTGACGGTGGGCCATGTCACCTGCATCGAGGGCGACAGCATACGCACCGGCGTGACCGCCATCGTGCCGCACCAGGGCAACATCTTCCGCAACAAGGTGCCCGCAGCAATTTATGTGGGCAACGGGTTTGGCAAACTCGCAGGCGTGACGCAGGTGCGCGAACTGGGTAATATCGAAACCCCCGTTATCCTGACCAACACACTGAACGTGGCGGCAGGCATGGAAGGCGCCATCCGCTACACGCTGATGCAGCCAGGCTGCGAGCGCGAAAACTCGGTCAACGCCGTGGTGGGCGAGACCAACGACGGCCGCCTCAACAAGATAAGGCAGATGTATGTCACCCCCGAGATGGTGATCGACGCCATCCACAACGCCCACGGCGGACCCGTGGAGCAAGGCAACGTGGGAGCCGGCACAGGCACCATCTGCTTTGGCTTCAAAGGCGGCATTGGCACCTCGTCGCGCAAGCTGCCCGAGTCGCTGGGAGGTTACACCATTGGCGTGCTGGTGCAGACCAACTACGGCGGCATCCTCGAGATTGACGGCGTACAGGTGGGGCAACGACTGCAAAAGCACGACTTCATCGACCACGTGCGCCGCACCGAGAACGTTGACGGCTCGTGCATGATGGTGGTGATCACCGACGCGCCACTCGACAGCCGCAACCTGGAGCGCGTGGCAAAGCGCGCCATGATGGGCATGGCAAAGACCGGCGGCATAGCCAGCAACGGCAGCGGCGACTATGTGATAGCCCTCTCGGTAGCCCCCGAGAACCTTATCAACGACAAAGCCAAGACTCTCACCACCACAGTGCTTGCCAACAGCCAGATGTCACCCATCTTCGCCGCCACCATCGAGGCGACCGCCGAGGCGTTGTGGAACTCGCTCTTCATGGCCGACAGCATGACGGGCCGTGACGGCTACCACGTCGACGCCCTCCCAGTGCAACAAGTGCTCGAGATGCTCCGCAATAGATAGTTAGCCACTCGCTGAAAACTGTCTCAGACAGATATGAAATTTTAGAATAATTTTAATTCAATTTTAAGCGAAGCGCCCCTCCAGCCTCTAACGCAAAAGAGACAAACAGGCAAATAATTTTGTTCTTATGTCTGTCAAAAAGAAGACTGGAATTGTTTGAAGGAAAGAAAATAATTAATAACTTTGTGGTTGAAACAAAAACCCAAAACACATAAGAAAATGAAAAAGACTATATCACTTGTTATTATGCTCTTGTGCGTTACCTTTGCTACCAAGGCCTATTGGATCTCAGGAGAATGGGAATGCACGGTGCTAGTGGATAACACACAGCAAACGTTGAAGTTTAGCATTCGTGAGCTTACCGATGGAACGTTATCGGCCTATCTCGATGAAATAAACGGAGAAGAGAAACGCATCCCCTGCGAGGCGGCTCGACTGCCAGGCTACTACCAGATTGAGATTAAAGTGCCGCCTATTGACGCATGCTTCACTGGCACAATCCTCAACTCAAAAAGCATTGAAGGCACCTTCTCGCAGAACGGCACCGAACAATACATAAAATTCAGGTGCATAAGTCATGACACTGGTGAAGTGGTGGCACATATTAGACCACAAAAGCCTAAACTACTTCTTGATACTCTTGGGAATGAGGAAATTATTGAAAGGGAATGGACAGGCAATTTCACCTATCGTGAGGTGAAGTTCGGCCACGACGATGTGACACTCGCCGGGACACTATATCGTCCTTTTGGCTATTGTCCTGTAGTAATACTTGTCTCGGGCAGCGGCACTCAAGACCGCGACGGAACCATGTTTGGCTATCATCCTTACAGAGCGATTGCCGAAGAATTGCTCAGCCGTGGCGTAGGGGTGCTCTGCTATGACGACCGCGGAGCCGGAGAATCGAGTCCCTTGAAAGGCAACGAGACAACATTCGACTTTGCCAAGGATGCACAGTCGGCCTTCGACTTCCTTATGAGCTATGAAGGCATCAACCACTCACGCATTGGCTATTGCGGCCATAGCGAGGGCGGACAGATAGCGTTTATCAATGCCGCCAACGACCCCCGAGTGGCGTTTGTCATCTCGCTTGCAGGACCTGCGGTGAAAGGCCGCGACGTGATGGTTAAGCAGAACCTCTCGATGCTCGACATGGTGGGCATGCCCTACACCCAGGCGCAGGCCGAAGAGATTGAGGCCATCTTCGACGACATCGTCAACATTGCCGATACCACCCAGCTGCGTGAGTCGCTGCGCAAGCGCTTCGCCGCCTCCACCCTACAACGCTATACTCCCGAGCTGATAGAGCAAAGCGTGGAGCTAATGACTTCGCCTTGGTATATGACCTTTGTTCGCTTCGATCCCAAGCCTTATCTCGAAAAAATCAACTGCCTCGTGTATGCCCTCAGCGGCGAATGGGACTTCCAGGTCGATGCCGAGCAGACCTTCAACGCCCTGAAGGCGAGCGTCAAGAACGTGACGTGCGAGCTACTGCCTGAACACAATCACATGTTCCAGGAGTGCGCCTCCAAGCTCGAGAGCTTCAACTATGCCACACAAGGCGAAATCTCCTGGACCACCCGAGGCCGAATCCTCGATTTCGTCAAGGGAGTATATACCAAGAAGCAGTAAGACAGCGAGTTATGCAAATCTAACCAGTATTCAGATTCTTGCAATAACCGCTATATTTATCAAAACAAACGGCCCTGGCATCTCGCCTGGGCCGTTCGCACATTACTGAGAATTACAAATATGAAGGGAGTTTTTTAATATATGATTTTAGATGAAGTGGTAATTCTGTTGAAATGCCGTGTAACTTGGAATTGTGGAATCAGCATAGATTTATAGATTTATTCAGCAAGCCAATAATCTGATCGGGGCCGATAGCCACATCCATGACATTTGCTGTTTGCTCTACACGGCAATCGCTAAAAGCGACACTAATATTATCATCAATAGGGCGCTGATTATGGAATATGCGTTCATATATGCTGTTTTTCAGTGGATAATATAATTCTTAAAAATAATCGCGTATTTCTTAAATAATAAGGCAACTTGATGTTTTTTCACTATGCAAAATTACAATTATTTTATTTATCACGCAAGAAATTAGTCTAATTTCTTCGTTAAAGTTTATATAAAACTATAAATATTTCTAAAATTATGTTGCCATTTCATTTTTTTGGGAAAACATCGGCAAAATACCTCCCAAAAACCGCTCCTCAAGCAAAAATCAGGGATGCGCTTGCGCACAAGCGCATCCCACATCACTACTTAATTATTTACTATTACTTGAGTGCTTTTTCGATGTGTGTTGTGCCATTGGTGTAGCGTGTAACGATGATGTTCACGCCCTTGTGTGGACGGCTGCTTGCCACACCCATAGCGTTGTAGTAGGTGACGCTAGCCACTTGTGCCTCGGCATTGACGGTGCCAATGGCTGTGGGAGTGTCGTTATTGAATCTGGCAATGACTTTAGACTCGGCGATGAAGTAGTCCTTGCCGTTGTCGCCGTCGGTTACTGCCATGGTGTTGTAGTCATGACCAGGACCTGCTTGGCCAGGAACTGTGGTAGCATAGAGACGCACGATGTAAGTCACATTCTTGTTGCCCTCATAGGCCCAGTCCACGAAGAGGTCGTTGACGCTAACATTGCCTTCACCTGGATAAATAGTGTAGAGACACTCATAGTCGCTTCCCCATTCTGTCAGGTTTCCGGTGTTTGGATCAATACCCTCACCGCTCTGCATAACCTCACGGTTGAGCAACCTCTCACCCTCGATGAGAGTGGGGTTATACTTGGCGTCGATATCGCGCCACACGCGGTAGTAATATACAAAGTTGATTGAACTATTGTCCGACGATGGCAATTTTGGAGTGATTCTCAGGTTCACACGATAGCCCATCAGCTCTCCGTCGTTACCATAGAAGGGTTCGCTCTTCTCTATAGCGTCAATCCTTGCCTCCACCTGTGGATAGGCGGTGCGCTGAATGTTGCAGCCATATGAGTTGGGCTTAGAAGCGTCACCATTGTAGAGGGTGTTGATGACAGGCACATAACTGCTTGTCTGGTTGTCGCTTGAGCTGTTGATGTCGTGAGTGGTGATGTCGGCACCCTCAACGCCCACTGTCTCGGTGCCCACCAACTCGTTGAGCTGGCCTGCACTATTGAGCGCATAAATATAGTAATTGCCGCTATTCTGGAAGTTCTCGGCCTTTCCAATCTTGTCAAAGTTCTTGAAGTTATTGGATTGGAGTCGGCGCACCTCGTAATTCATCACGTTGGCCGCGGGGTTGTTGATAACGTTGAAAGTGATAGTGTTATCGGGAGTAGCCTTGGCAAGGTGAGTGGTATCGGCAATCACCTCGTTGAGGGTGCGTCCCTCGCCGCCAACGCTGTTGGTAGTCTTGTAAACAGGCACCACATACTGGTCGCTGCAGGCATAATAGCCGTTGCTCTTCAGCTCCTTAAAGGTGTAGGTGTACTGATTGAAGTGGTTGTTGCTGGTTGTCGAGGCGATAAAGCGGTCGATAACCTTCACTGTGGAGTTCTCAAAGCTAGTGATTGTGCCACTGAGAACTGGCTCCTCGTTATCGAAGAGGAAACCGAGTTCCTGAGTGTTGTTGTCATAGTCCACCTTATAAGTATATTGCTTCTCGCCCTCGTCGTTTGTAAGAGGAGTAAAGGTTACAGTGGCGATTGGCTTATCGGTGTTTCCGTATGTGCGATATACCTTATAGGCCTCGGGACGGATGGTCTCATAGCTTTGCATCGACGATGGAGTGATCGAAACAGTGTTCTTGTAGATATTCATCTGCTTCGAAGAGTTCTCGATGTGGTAGCGGCTGCGGTACTCCGACACCTCGTTGAAGAACGCATATTTCCTGCTGGGGATGATGACGGTACGCACTGGGCTCTCGGCGCTGATCGTGATATAGGGGCTCTGGTCGCCGTTGCGAAGCACTGTAGTGCCATCTACATCATAGTTGATGGGGTGAGCGGTGATGACATATCTAAGAGTCTGCTGCTCCTCGGTCTGCTCCACTAGGTAGCTGTGGTTTCTAACCACTACCATGCCGTTATCGTCCTTCTCCACATCCTGAATCAGGGTGCGGGTGCCGTCCTCATTATATATATACACATAGAAGTGCTGTGGCACGTTAACGCCCAGATTCTCATAGGTGTAAGATGTGTTCCAATCGAGGTTCACCTTATAGAAACCGTAAGTCTCGGTTGAGGGCACTGCCTCGGCTTTGAGGTCGGCGGTATACATGAGCACCTTGGGCAAAACCTCAAGGCTGCCGCTGTTGTTCTCGTAGTTCTTGAAAATCTGAGATTCTGTGTCATAGTCGCTAGTGTTGTTGCGCACATCTACCGAATACTTCTCATTGTAAGCATATTCCAGACGACGGTCAGGAACGAAAATCGTCAGATTATCAAGAGTGTAGGACTCACCACTCGAGGCAATCTCAAACCAGTGGTCATAGCCTGTGCCGGTGCCAAAACCAGGCACGTTGGTGCAGTCGTGATAGCAAGGATAGGGATGTCCCTGCCTAATCTCATCGATAAAGTCGTCGGACTCGTGTCCGCCCTCACCTTTCACAGGGCTGATTTGCTCAAAGAGGCGATAGAAAGGCGCCCATACCGAAGCTCTGGGCTTGCCCTTTGAGATGATAAAGAAGCGGTTGGTAACGCCCTCAAAGGAATAGATATAACCTGGGTTGTGCTCATCATTGACGCGTGTGAAGTGCGACATGAGCTTCATAGACGATATCGCATTGTCGAGGAAGTAATCCTTGTCTTCGGAACGACCATTGGAATATGACCTGTACCAGTTCTCCTTCACGTTCACCATGAGCAGCGTCATGCCGTCTTGCTCGGGGTTCTCAATAAACTCGGCTGGGTCGGCATCATCCCAAGTGACAATCATTTTTTGATTGTTGGGTTTGAAGCCCGAGCGCGCGTAAGCGTTGTAGTCGATCTTGCGCACCTGCGTGCCGTTGAAGTCGTAGGCATAATGGATGCCGGGAATCGATGGATTAGTGTAGATAGCCTTCACCAGAGCCTTTATCTGTTCGGGACTGGTCGCCTCATCGGTGATGTTGGCGGTTTGCTCTACACCATTGGCGTCAATATAAGAATATGTGTAACCACTGTAATCAAAATGTGTCACTTTTGTTGTGGTCTCATGATATACAGTGGCATGAGATGTCAACAACCCTGCCACTGTAATCATTGCTACAAGTAAAAACCTTGAGGTTCTCTTCATAATAACTAAAATTTTTTCAAAGGATAGATTGTATATTGTGATAAAAATTGTCTGGCGCAATCAATAACGGGTGCAAAATTAGATACATAAAGTAAAACACACAACATTTTTATTGTTAAAAGTTGGGCAAAACACGAAATTTTTGTGAAAATTACTACCTTTTTTAGTAGTTTGTAGTGGTTTTGTAGTGTTTCTGAGAACCAAGAAAATAGTATACATATGCTTTTTTCACCTAAAAAGGCTTATAATCATGCATCAAATAAGGTGTTCCGGGAAGTCATGTGGAAACTATAAAAAAATTAGCCCTCGACCATTCTAATGGCCGAGGACAATATTTCGTTATGAGTTCTAATAGACTAGTTCTTGCAGCCGCCTTTGCCGCAGCACTCGCCGTCGTCGTGACCTTCGCAACCGCCTTCTTTGTCGCAGCCCTCTTCGCCACAACTGCCGCAGTCACCTCCGCCGCAGCCACCGCAGTGGCGGGGAGGATTCTTCTCTTCTTCGGTCGCCTCACGCACGTTAACGACCTTGCCAGTGTATTTCACGGTCTCCCCAGCAAGCTGATGATTGAAGTCAAGTGTCACGGTGTCGTCGGTAATCTCCTTGACGATTCCCTCGATGCGCATGCCATCGGCAGTCATCATGGGAACAAAGGCGCCTTCATAGACACGCTCGCTGTCAAACTCACCGTCAATGACAAAAATCTGCTTGTCGATTTTCTGCACCAATTCGGGATTGCGCTCTCCAAAGGCCTCGATGGGGGCTAGGATGAAGTCGAACTCGTCGCCCACTTTCAATCCCTCTAAATGAATAGTAAACGCCTCAAGCATCCCAGGCTCATGGCCAAAGACGAACTTGTCGGGTTTGCTCTCTTTAAACTCATAAATCATGGTGTCGCCGTCTTTTCCAACAAGGAAGATCTTGTAAGCTATCTCGACGAACTTTCCGTTAGTGATAATGTCCATTGCTATTATTTATTGTGTTGATAAAAATTTCTTTTTGCTCTACAAAGGAAATAAAAAGTTTTCACATATCAGCTATAAAGGGCCCAAAAAGTTGTCAGTCATCAAAAACTGTGAAATGTGAAATATGAATTATGAACTCCGCAAATCACTCCCAGCGGGTGAGATGATAGGTGCGGGTGACGCCTGTCTCGGAGTGGATGTGCTTTAGAACCATCTCCTTGTCATTGATCGTGATAACCGAGAACTTGGTGATGGACTCAAGAGGAGCATGGGAGCTGATGGCGGGCGAGAATCGGTCGTCAACGAAGGAGACGGTCATCGACTGGTGGTCATCGCTCTCCTGCCACCGGGCATAACTCTCGATATAACTGTGATCAACATCATCAACAATTCTGATGCAGAACACCTTGCCCTGAAACATCAAGTAGGTATCGCCATCGTAGTCGGCGTCCAGATTGCCATCGACCTCAATGGAGTCGAGGTGCCACAAGCCAAACCAGTAGCCAATGTCGCCGTTGTTGTGAGTGCAACTGCTCAAGCTCAGCAGAAGCGCCACAGTTAGGATGATATGTTTAGCCAGTCGTTTCATTTAGTTCATAAATCTAATCTCTAATTGGCGCGAAGTGTTTTAAAAAGAGAAATCTCCGTTATAAAAAATTGAGAACAAGGCGCCTGTATTGTTGCCATAGAGCGTTCCATGGTCGTGAGCAATCTGAGCCTTGATTTCAAGACCATGCAGCCATTGCGGCGCGTAAATGGCCTCGAGCATCATCGAGGTGCCAGTGAGCGGTTCAGCATGCGGGAAGAAAGGCGTGCCAAATGACTTGCGCCACGACAACAGCGCGCGGTAACTTACCTGGCTGCCGAAGTCACCCATAAGCCCCAAGTGGAAACCACGAATGCGATTGTCGGCAAACCGCAGGTAGCCGTCGGTGCTGTAAAGTGGCGACTTAACCATGGGCGAGCCTATCGACATGCCGTGGTTGTGGTAGCCATCATAGCAGTAGTTGTTATAGTAGTCGTCGCTGCCAGTGGCGGCAAAACCTATCTCGCTGCCGTGAGGGTGAGTCTCGTCAATAAGGTCTTTGTAGGCGAAATGCAATGGCCCGCTCTGGTTCATCAGTGTCAGGAACTCGGCCACGGCGCCAGTCACCACGCCATGCCCCTCGCTGCGGTATTCCACACCCCACAGACCGTCAAAACCGTTGAATTTGCCAATTCCCGAGCCGTCTTCCATGGGCGACTGGTAATATCCCCGAAGCGTCTGCCCTGAGGACAACTTATACTCAAGCGCCATATCCCACGAACCCAAATGGTTGCCTTCAACATAGATTTTATCGCCCAAATTCTCGCCGCCATTGCCAGGGATGAAGGCGTGCCAAAAGGCCTTGACGTTGGCCTTCATCTTAATTTCGCGCCACATCTCACCACGTTCATAGTAGGATGCGGTGCCGGCAAACTGGCATGCCGCCTGCATTCCCAGGGTAAACACCAATGGCTTGCTGGGATTAGTGCAAAAGTAGATGTTCTTATAGTTGAACCAATAGTGGGTGGTGATAAAACTGTTGTAGTAGTTATAGTGATTTTCCAGCCATTTTGAGTCGGCCATACGGTAATACCCTATCTCGCCCTTGATTTGCACCCAGCCATGAGTGAATGGAATGTTCTGATAGTTGACAAAGCCCAGCCTGGCGCCAAAGGGCGCGCGAGCGTTGCCGCTCATCACCAGGTCGCCGCTGCTCAGGCTGCGGTTCACGAAGCCCGGGTCGATGTCTTTCTGCCCCAAAGTGAGAAACGCCCCACGGTGCTTGCCCTCTACCCACACTTGCTGCAGCCACACGCGGGCAGGATGCTGGCTGACCGGCGTCATCATTCCGCTGGCAGGATCGTAGCGCTGGTAGTCGACACTCGACGCATATCCTCCCCACGCCTCAATGCCAGCGCCCCAGCTTAGGCGCTTGGTGGTGTCGGTCTCGTGCCACAGAGCGGCGCTCAACAGTGCCGAGTGCTGCTGTGTCACTGTGCCTCGACGGTTACTCGCTATATGGTAAGGCGCAAACTCTTTCCCACCAGTATTTATGGTGACACCCACGCTGTAATCCACAGCGATGCTGTCGGCAGCGCAAGGCATTGCACCACCCACAACAATAGCCGCCACTAGGCATAATATATTCCGTTTAACAGCTGTCACCTATATGTCATATTCTTTATTAATAAAACGATATTACCATATTTTTGTTGTATGAACAATTTGTCAATGTCAAGAATAATGATGAACTTTGCAGCTCAATAAGCAAAAATGGGCATCAAGACTACATATCGCAAAGTGATGGACTGGAATCACCGCATCGACAAGCGCATGCAAGAGCCTGTGGCCATTCCCGACGTGGAGCACTCACATCACATATGCCATCATTGCGGCTATGGATATTATGGGCGGTGCTGCCCGCAATGTGGCCTGAATGCTGAATATGAACGTTTCACGTTTAAGCGCCTGATAAGCAATTTCCTCGACATCTGGGGGCTTGGCAATCGTCCCATGTTCCGCACAATCCGCGACCTGATGTGGCGGCCTGGTTATATGATTCGCGACTATCTTGGCGGACACCACCTGAGCTATTTCCCACCATTCAAGATGCTGGCGGTCTTTACCATTATCATTATCTTTATTGCCTGGTGTTTTAGATTTAAAGACCCTCTCGTTGCACAAACCATAGCCGATGTTCTTGACGATGTCGAGGGCGGACCATCGTCAAGAAAAATGCTCAACTATATCGGCGACATTCTGGTATATCTCGATGAGAACGACTTATACCGCATTCTCTTTCAGAACGTGTTTGTGGTGCTCGCCGCTTGGATAGTGTTTCGCGACAAAGGTTATAATATTGTCGAGACCTTCTTCTCGCAAATCTTCATCAACTGCCAGTTCCATGTGCTAACTCTGCTGTGGATGCTCATAGCCTGGGAATTGCCGCCAACCGTCTTCTTGCCTTACTATATTCCTGGAACAATAGCTTTCTTTGTTCTTATCTTTGACTACAAGCAGCTTTATGGATTGACATTCAAGCAGTCAATATGGCGCACCACTCTATTCATATTGCTAGTATTTGCCATCTATATTGCCTTATTTATATTACTTTTATTAGCCATATCTTTGGTCGAAAAAATAAAGACCATATAATCTAGCCAAGCGCCAATCTTTATAGATTGACTCTTGCAAGAGTGAAAACTAATAGTTATCTTTGCATTGTGCATTTGTGTGCAATCGCTCTTATCACACCATAAAGCACTGAATATTAAACCACAATCTATTTCAATTCTAATATTCTAATGAATAACAATAACGAAACCATCGAGAATAACGAGATGCCCGAGAAGAAAAAGAGGAGCAAATTGTCCACTTTTTTAGGCACTCTAGCGGCGTTGCTGGCGCTGGCGCTGGCAGCAAGCCTGATATGGATTTTCCACATCACCAACAATAAAAACGCTGCCGATATGGGCCTGAAAAACGCCAATGGACAAGTGACGACGCTGCAGAGCCAGATCACCGACCTCAATATTCAGCTCGATACCACCGCACAAGCCTTGAGGAAAGAGCGAGCAGCAAATGAGGCTATCTTCAAAGAGAACGACAGCCTGCGCAACCTGTTTCCCATCTATATCAAGAAACTTGAGGTTGCCAATGCCGATGGCAGCGGCCGACCTATCAGCACCTACGGCAATGACATAGCGGCAGCAAGTTCGATGTACCTGTTGCCACGCATCACTTACTATGGCTTTAGACCAGGCGAGAAGATAGAACTGCAAGTCAAACTCTATGGCGCCGACGGAAAGATTATCACTGGCAGCGAATCACCCAAGGACGGCTCTTATTCATATACTTACACTATCAGAAACGTCTATCCCTCCAACAACGTGGAGGCGTTAAAAGGCTGGGGCGGTCCCGACCGCGGACATTTCTCGCCAGGCACCTACCGATATGAGATATGGTATAACGACATGTGCTTCAAAGCCGTGACGTTTAAACTCAAATAACCATGAAGGATGATGTTATGAGAAACTTTAAAACGATATTTTCCATTTGCGGCGTTATGCTCTGCATCTTGACTCTCGCGATGAGCTCGTGCAAGAACAGCCCTATGTCAAAACTGGGCGAGCAGTTGAGCGACAGCGAGATGGAACAGCTGGTAAATGAACTGAACGAGAGCTGTCCCATAAACTATGAGATTGGCACTGCCACTGGCTTCAAGTGTGAAGGCAAAACGGTAGAAATTGACTACACTGTCGATGAGGACATGATGTCGTTCCAGAAAATGAACAAGAACGACATTTATGACGCTTGGAGGATGCTATATTTAGATTGCGCCTCAGCAAATGACAAGGCATTAATAAAATCCATAGCCTTGTCGGGCTATAATCTCAAATGCGTCTTCACTGGGTCAAAGTCAAGCCATAAAGTGGCTATTGACGTTAGTAACCAACAACTTAAAAACAACAAACCACTAAGTCAAGAGGAGAACATAAAAACCACTGTGGAGATTACCCGAGCCGTGCTCCCAATACCTCTAGACTCAGTGACCGACATGGTGGGCGTTGATCTCGACAAGGATAATCTCATCTATATCTATGAAATAAATGAAGATGGTTTCGACATCTCCAAGCTCGAGAATGAACCCACATTTAGAGATAACATCGCCAACGGCATAACAATGCAATTCACCAGCAATTCATCGGCAGGTGAGTTGTTTAAGAAATTGTGTCTCTCGGGGCGAGGCCTTTGCTACCGATACAAAGGCAGCAAGACCGGAAAAACCATAGATATAGGATTTAGCAACATCCAGATGCGTCAACTTGCCAACGGCGGCGGCGCATACTAATCTATCAGCTCTTTTGGAACAAGCGCATAATCGAACATCACCTCAGAGTGATTGTTCCAATGCAGTTTGTGCTCTATGACGTTGCCAGTGGAGCGGTCGATGGTGTCGCGGTAAATCTTTGAGACGCGGTAGTATTTGCCGTTCTCTTCCTGGTGGAAGTGGTGACCTTCTTCCACAATGCGATATGTGTTAGGGAACTGCACAGTGGTGCGCAACTCAGCGATGAGTGTGTCGCCGTCGCACCAGGCGCATAGCTGCACAGGCTGTGATGTGTCGTTGCGAAATCTATAGTCCACAAAATTGTAGTTTACCGACGTGCCTGCGCTGTAGGGCACTCTCCTACCCTCGGGGTCGGGTGCCAAGGCGTCGCTATGATGATGCAGCTCGGCGATGGTCATGGGACTGTGCAACACCACGAGGTTGATGGTGTTGGCAAGGTTGCACAGACCGCCTCCCACACCGGCAATGAGTTTGCCATTGGCGATAATTCTGCCTTCGGCAAATCCGTTCTTCTTCGATGTCTTTCCCACATATCTCCAGAACGAGAACGACTCGCCAGGCTTGATTACAAGTCCATTTATCTTGCTGCATGCCAGCCTGATGTTGTCGGCCTTATTGAGTTGCAATTGGAGGTCGATGCCTGGCCCGCGCTTTATCATGTTGCTATCATGCGAAGCCACCAGCACAGGAAGTTTCTCCTGCTTAAAATCCTTCGCCCACTGCTCCTTGCCCAACAAATTCTTGATGTGACGTGTCACAATCTGCTTCTTGAGAGCAATGGCGTAGGTGGTAGGACTTATTTCGCAAAACAGTTTTCTCTTTCCCATGATTATTGCAATTATGTGGTTTTCAGAATATTCGATGCTGGTAACGCCTGCTGTGGGAGTAAAGCCATAACACTATCTTCTCAAGGTTGCGCCTGATGCCTTTTTTCTCCTTTTTGTAAAAACCAATGTACTTGACAAGGATACTTGGCAGACCGCTGCGATTGGCGCCAAAGATATCGGTGAATAGCTGGTCGCCAATCACCACCACCTCTTCCTTGCTTAGCCGCATCATTTCCACTGCTTTAAGATAGCAGGCAGGATGCGGCTTGCCGGCCTCCTCTATATAGAGGGTGCTGATGTTGGTGGCGAAGCGTTCGATGCGCTGGCGGTTATTGTTGGATAACAGCAAAGTGGTGAAGCCCATAGAATTGAGCTTGGCAAACAGTGCGTCAACTTGCTCGGTGGAATCGGCGCCATGCGGCACAAGTGTGTTATCAATATCAAATATCAGCCCCTTGAACCCCTTGTCACGCAGAGCCTGGTAGTCGATAGAGAAGACATCTTCTACATATTCGTATGGATAAAAACACTTGAGCAAGTTCATAGTTAAGAATTAAGATGCTAAGCACATGAACGACCTATGCCACAACATACACAACTTATAGTCGTTAATTGGTTGTGACAGTTGTTTTATATATCCGCGACCCTTTACCAGCGCAGCGCACTTAACACTTAAAACTTCTCTTACGCTTTCCCTCTTGCCTTATTGTAGGTGAGCATAGTGTTTTGTGCCAGGTTTTGCTGAGTGAATGGCTCGGCGATTTGCTTGCCAAGGTCAATCATCGCCTTGCGCTTGTCAGTGTCGTTAAGCACCGTGTTCAGGTTATTGGTGAGCTGCTCCACGTTTTGCGGGTCGAAGTAGAGGGCTGCGTCTTTGGCTATCTCGCGGTGGCATCCATCGTCACTGGCTACAAGTGGGGTGCCGCTAATCATCGCCTCAATGACGCACTGGCCCATGCCGTCGGCAAGAGAGGGCTCCACCACAGCCTTAGCGAGAGCATAAAGGCTCATGAAGTGATGCTTGTTGACCTTAGAAATCCTGACTACACGTTCATCAATGTTAAGTTTCTCGGCAAGGCGCTTGAGCTGACGGTATTGGTCGTTCTTCTTGCCAATGATAACGAGATCTATCTTCTTGTATTCAAGCTTAGCGAATGCTCTATATAAAGTCTCCAGATTACTCAGGCTGCCAAAGTCGGTAATGGCGAGGATGAAGTTGGTGGGGAGATTGTATTTCCCCTTGGAATTCTGGATAAACACCTCGTCGTTGAGGTTCTCGATATACTCATCGCGATAAGCCGAGTAGATGACGTCAATCTTGTCGGCGCTGGTGCCATATTTCTTGATGATGGCATTCTTCACATACTCGCTTGTGGCTATCACACGGTCGGCGCGCTTGCAGGCACGACCAATGCGCGAGCCGCGGCGAAGCTTCTCCAGCCATGTGTAATCGTTCATGAAGCGCTTGAAAGTGAGGTCGCGCACTGTGGTCACCATTCTCACCTTCTCCTTGCCATGTCCCAAGGGCAGCACAGAGTCAAGGCCGTGAAACACTTTCACGCCATGACGGTGGAAGTCGGTGTAGATGCCATTATAGTTGCGCCACATCCATTTGCTGAGCGCCTTATAGGGAGTCTTCAGGTGGACGCTCGATATCGAGAGCAACCACGAAAGGCCGCGGTCGCTGGAATTTTCAGGGGCATATACCATAAAGGAGTCTCTAGGATATTCCATTCCTATCGACGAGATCAAGAGACGGTCGTAGTAGCATAGTTCACTCTCGCTGTTCACCGTTCTTATGCCATCAAATCCTACAGTCATTATTATATAGTTTTCCTACTTGTGTGTAAGGGGTCTTGTTAATGAAAATTGGTGTATTTCTCAATAATGTGGAAAAAGCCCACAAAGGTAGAGATAATTCATTGAACGATTGACACTTTTTTATTTAAAATTTTATAAAATCAAGGCAATAGTGACAATTAGCCATTTTAAATGAGGAATATTAAACGGCAACTGCTATTCATTTTTGCAATTTTGAGACAATTATTCCATCTTCCTGCTATCTTATTTCCCATTCCTGATGTGAAGGTCGCGTTGCGGGAAAGGAATCTCAATGTTATTGTCTTGCAGAGTATTATAAATAGTCTCTTTAACCTTGTAAACAAAATTAATCTTCTCCTCGACAAGCACCCAGAAGGCGACGATGAGGTCTACCGAGCTCTCTCCAAAGTCGCCAAAGAACACCTTGAAGCCCTGCTTCTTCTGTATCACCGGTCGGCCGGTGGCACCAACAGTGTCGTTGAGCTGATTGAGATTGGTCTCGAGCAAGTCTCTCACCTCGTTGACCTTCACTCCATAGGCCACGCCAATGGGCAGTTTCACATACTCATAGCTGTGATTCTTGGTGAAGTTCTTGAAATTCTTGTTGAAAAGCGAAGTGTTGAGAAACGCTATGATGCTTCCGTCGAGGGTGACAATCTGCGTGCTCTGATAGCCTATGCTCTCCACCTTGCCCAAGATGCCGTCGCACTCTATGTAGTCGCCCACGCGTACACGGCCCGACATCAACGAGAGTCCATAGATGAAATTCTCCAAAATATCTTTCATGGCAAATCCGAGACCAGTAGCCAAGCCTGCCGAGATGAGCGAGATACCACTCTTGGGAACCTTGAAGAGCACAAGGGCGAAAATGAAGAAGCTACCCCACACCACGATGGTGATGATATTGTTGGCAAGGGTGATGTTGGGACGGCGTGAGGCATCGGTTTTGGCAAACTGCTTGAGCTTGTAGCGGCGATAGAGCGAGTGAACAAGATAGTTGATATAATAGAACACGAAGAACAGCGCGCTCACAAGCACAATCTTGTAGAGCGAAATCTGGATGATGCCTTTCTGGTCGATGAAATTGTAGAAGAAAAACTTCATCAGCAACTGCTTCATGTCAAACATGTTGACAGCAAACAAAATGCTCATGAGCACCGAAAGCACCGCCAAGACAGGCAGCCCCACCTTGATAAAGAAATCGTAGGCCCAAGTGTGGTTAATGTAGTCGCCTTTCTTCTCAAGAGTGAGAATCTTGTTGAAGAGTTTCTTGTCGTTGGCCTTCTTGTTTTTGCCTTTAACCTTTGTAACCTTTAAGGCTTCCTCCTTCATTATGCGCTTAACGAGGTATTTCTCATTAAACATCTTGGCGAGGTCGTAGAGGCACACAATAGTCTGGATGCAAGCGAGCTGGAACGACCACCACACCATGATTTGCACGGCAAGCAGGGTGTAGCCTATAAATGCCAAAACGCACGACACAATCATAGCAATGAGCGAGATTGTCGAGAAGATGATGTCGATTGTAGGAATTTTGACATGGCGCTTTTTGACAACTATAAACTGCCAGATAGTGAACGCCAACATCAGTGGCGGGAACAGTAGGTTCACAACATTGTTGGGGATGAAAACGATGCGGAACACAATCACCACAAAAGCCATGATCAGGAACGGGGTGTAGACCATCACTCCAGCATTAATCTGCTTGCTGCTGAGCCTTATCAAGAGCGACAGCAGAATCACAAACAGCAGCCACGAGTAGTCGAGGGTAATGCCTATCGCCATGACAATGAAATTGTGGCGCATCAGCGAGTTGGCTATGGTGATAAACAGCGAGAATAGGAACACGCCACAGGCGACGCCTATGATATTGCGACGACGCTTGTAGCTAGGATTATTCCTTATCTTCTTGGGTAAACACCAGCGCAGGATTATTGCGCTTAACACGGTGGCAATGAAGATATAGAATAGTATAAACACCGATGTCATAAGTATTACTGGCCCTCGCCACTGGCTCTTGACGTGGGCTTTCTCGCCATCGCGGTTCAGTTCTCGGTATTTCTCACTTAACTCATTATTTATTCGGTTGTAGTCATTGCCCAGCGACGACAGCACCTGGAAATAGTTGTTCCCACCGTTGCGGAAGATGTTGTTCTGCAGTTCCTCATATTTCTTTAAGGCATATTTGTTGAGAGCATTGAGCTTCTCTGACACCTCATCATAGTAACGCTTGTCAACGCCTAATTTTTCTTTTATCTTGATGTTGTTGTCGCGCAACGCCTCGGCATATAACAGGCATTTTTCTCGTATCTTAATCTCCTTGTCGTTGAGCACATAAAGAGCCATATTTTCCACATCAAGCTTGGGGTCGTTGAGGGCATTAGAGTTTAGAGCGATGACATTGCCTTCGGCTTTTTGCGACTCCATGATGCTGTCGGCCACCTCGGTGATAGAGTTACTCTCTACGCTCTCAATAGCTGGAGAAATGCGTTTGAGCACAGTAATCAGGCTGTCATATCTCTCGATTTCGGCATTGAGTCTCGACATTATCTTGTCAAATGGGACATGGGCTATCTTTGAGTTGTGATACAAGTCGGTAGCCTGCTGACAAGCGTATGCCATGTCGAACGTAAAATCGCTGTTCTGTGAGTAAAGAATCAGTGATATCTGGTCGATTTGCTGCATGGTGGCAACAAGTTGCTCATGCTGCTTTTGCGCCCGTTGTTCCAGGCTTTTCATAGTTTGCTGCTGCTTCTTGTATTTCATTTCCAGCTCAGCGCACAGCACATCAATTGTCTTGCCAAAGTCGCGCTCCTTAAACACAGCATGCGACTGTGTAGTGCTCACAACCAGCACTATCACAAAGAGTAATAACCTATTTAATGTCGATGTTTTTTTCATGTCAAGTAAGAAATCAGAATGAAATGCAAAATTAGCTATAAATCATTTGTTGGCAGTATGGTTGTTAATTAAAAAAGCCTAAAACATCCGTTTCATCTCATAATTTGACATATTGCCAAAATTGCCAATCCTATGAAGAGAATGACGAGCAGGAATTTATAGATGGTGCTGCTCACCATGCGCTCGAGTAGGAGGTGGAGAGTCTCAAGGTTGGCGACCTCGCCTCGGGCGCATTGCGTGGCGATGCGACGCAGGCGCTTGTCGTGCAGGGTGCTGTGGTCGATGGATGTGAGGAGAATATTGCCATAATTGACTATATTCTCTACCTCATCGCTGCTGGCGTCAAGAAGCTTGATGCGCTTGAAATCTTCGCTCAGTACTATCGACTCAGGAACGAGCTGCTGGCCAGTGCTTTCACTGTCTCTCCACTCGATAAGTGCCTCGACAAGCGGCTGCTGCAACCGATACAAAGCACGCGGAGAGATGCTTTTCTCGCCGCGTGCCAATATAGTGCTTAAAGCAATGAATTCCATACCTAGAAAGGGGGCATTAACCTTCTTTCTTTGGCTCGTCTTTCTTAGGCTCATCCTTCTTGGGCTCCTCTTCCTTCTTGGGTTGGGGAGCAGCCTCGGTGTTCACGATTTGCCCGTTGTTGAGGTTTACACGCTTGCGGGTGTCATCGTTGTTGCGAATGCTGATGATGCCATTTGCGGTGTCATAGAAGCCTATGTCCTTTGCGCCACCGCTGTGAATCTTGGAGTTTTGGCCAGTAGCCGTGTTATAACTTACCACGCTACCGTCTTTGAGAAGCATAACTTTGAAGTTTCCTGCACGCACTGTCTTAGTGACATCATCAATCTTAAACATTGCGTCGTCCTTGTCTTTAACCTCGGTCACTGCTGAGTTCTCGGGCTGCTCGGGCTTGACTTCTTCTTGCTTCTGCTCCTCTTCGGCTGGTTTTTCCTCCTCTTGCTTCTGCTCTTCCTCGGCTTGCTGTTCCTCGCCCTGGAAGCGGACTATGCGGATGAAGTTGCGCGCTGTCTCGTTCATCCACTTAACCACCTCGCTGGAGCCTGTTGCTGGGTTACAGAGGATCACCCTCTCACTATTGATGTTCTGGAACTCACCCTCGTAGGTGGCAGTAGTGATGGCGCGTGTCTCCACGTCATACATGTTAAGCACAACCTGGGCCCTGCTTGGGTCGCCCGAGGGAGTTTGCATGAAGGCATAGAAGAAATACTTCTTGCCGCCTATGTCCACCACCTGTGGAATGATGTCGCGGCCTGCCATCATCTTGTCCTGGTCGAAGGTCACGTCATAGCCAGCGGTAGAAATCTGCTTGATGTTCTCGGGGTCGATAATCCACTTGCCATCTTGCTTGGTGAGTTTATAGATTTTGTAGAACTCGCCAGTCTTTTGGGTGATACCCACAATCACATCGTTGGTGCCAGGTTGAGAGCCTGTGACGCGCGAGGCATAGACTATGCGAGCGCCATCGCCCACATAGTTATAGTCGTTAAGGGCGCGCTGCAGCGTGTCGGCACATGCGGCGGCACTCTCGTCAATTGTGCTCACGGGGTGAGCAACTCGGTCGGTCTTGTTGCAGCGGGTAATGAAGAACAGGGCGGCAAAGGCAGCAATAGCAAGGCCAATGATAATATACTTGGTTAAGCCATTGCCTTTGCTGTTGTTCCTGCTGTTTTGGCGCTGCTCGAGTTTGCTCGTGCGGTTACTGTTCCAGTCGTCATTGCGATCGTTACGACGGTCATTGCGGTAATTTTCGGTTTCTATCCTGCTGCCGCAGCGGTTGCAAAACGCAGAGCCTTCGGGCACAGTATTTCCACAATTGGGGCATGTTATTTTACTCATATACAAGTTTTGTTTTTAGTAATTCTTCTTTTTCTCTGCAAAAGTAAGACAAATATCTAACTCACGCAAAAAAACTTGCAAGTTTTGTGTTTTTTCCTGGCAATAAAACCTTAAAAAGCAGTAAAATTAGGCTAAAATGAAAAAAAATTTGGTCAATTAAAAAAATGTTCCTACCTTTGCAACCGATTTCGAGTCAGGGTACTTGGGTTTAGTCCCGTTAGACCTGTTCTGTGACATGATCGTTGAAACTTCGATGGCTGCTCTATGATGCTTAAAATGTGGCCATAAAGCGTAGGACGATATTAAATCGCAAAAACAACTGCTGGTGGGTAGCATTGATGGCTTCTCACGTCAATTTATCGCCAGTAAACATGGGTGTCGTGGTAGAATATTGTGCTACGTGGACCAATTGCTGAAGTGGCGGCTTGAAATCAACGAGAGAATAAATTTTTTGATAACAAACATTATTGAAGTAAAACACTATGTCAAAAGTTTGTCAAATCACAGGCAAGAAGGCGATTACCGGTAACAACGTATCGCACTCTAAAAGAAGAACTAAACGCAAGTTCAATGTGAACATCTTCAACCGCAAGTTCTATTGGGTAGAGCAGGATCAATGGATCCGCCTGACAGTGAGCGCCAGCGGACTGCGTCTTATTAACCGTATCGGCCTCGACGCCGCTTTGAAAAAAGCCGCTCAGGAAGGTAATTTAAAAGAAATTAAAGCAATCTATTAAATTAAGGAGTAAGTTATGGCAAAGAAAACTAAAGGCGATCGCATTCAGGTAATCCTTCAATGCACCGAGCAGAAGGAAAGCGGCGTTCCCGGAATGTCACGCTACATCACTACAAAGAACCGCAAGAACACAACCGAGCGTCTGGAGTTGAAGAAATACAACCCATACCTCAAGAAGTACACAATCCACAAAGAAATCAAATAATACTTTTTAATCATGGCAAAAAAGACAGTTGCAACCCTTCAAACTGGTGAAGGACGTAATTTCAGCAAGGTGATTAAGATGGTTCGCTCGCCAAAAACTGGCGCCTATGTTTTTGAGGAGAGAATGGTTCCCAACGACAAGGTTGAAGCTTATCTTAAATAATTACAGGACACGCAATTTTGTTTATAATAAAACAAAAACGCTATATTTCACGAATGGCTTGAGACCACTAAAGGTTTCAAGCCATTTATTTTTGTCCAATTCTTTGATGCATTATGCATTTAAATAAATTGTCTCTAGGTCCATTGGCACGTGGATGTTGCCAGTGAAGACGGTGCGGGCCTCGGCGGTGTAGTTGTCGCGGCGCGCCATGAGGCGGGTGTCCTCGGTGTGGTATAGAAGCAGGTTTTTGACCCCAAGCTCTTGGGCGAGCTTGCCAGCGTCGATGACGGTGCTATGATGCTTCTCGTAGGGGCGGAACTGCTCGCGGTCGCGGTACATGCAGAACGCCTCACACAGCAGCCAGTCACAACCTCTCACATACTGCTCGCTCACGGAATTGTAAGGCTCATCGCCAAGGCACACCACGCGCTGCCCGTCGGGCATTAGTGCGCTGAAACCATATTGCAACGTCTTGTCGGAGCCAATGTCGAAAAAGGTGACGCGCATATCATCGATGTCGAGTGTCTCGCCGTCGGTGACCTCGCGCAGGATAATGGTGTTGCCCACCGCCGCCATTATCTTGGCGGGTATCATGATGTTGCACATAGTCTCAAGCGCCTCGCGCACCTCGCGATGGCAGTAGATGGTAAACGTGCCGTGGTATTTGCCCTTGTAAAGCAGCGGCGAAATCTTGCGTATAAGCCATATCACACCCATGATGTGATCGGTGTGCACATGGGTGACAAAAAGGTGATGAATCTGGGTGTAGTCGATACCCGCACGATAGAGCTGGCGGAAGATACCATTGCCGCCACCAGCGTCAACCATAAGCTGCCCAGCCTGCGACTTAAGGTAGAAGCAGGTGTTGTAGCACCTAGTGCACATCGCACTCCCCGTGCCCAGCATTTTTATGTATTGCGATGAAGCCAAAGCCTAATTATAGATTCGAGAACCTTTGTCCTTAAAACTTAACACTTGACCTTCGGAATTTCAATAGCAAACGTCGTTCCCTTGCCCACTTCGCTCTCTTTCACATATATCTTGCCGCCGTGGTATTCCTCGATGATGCGCTTCACAAGTGTCAAGCCCAAACCCCAGCCGCGCTTCTTGGTGGTGAAGCCAGGATTGAACACGTTCTTGAAGTTCTTGCGAGCAATGCCCTTGCCGGTATCCTTTACATATAGGTGAGCATGCTTATCGTCGCTGGTCACCACGATGTCGATACTACCCTTGCCCTCCATGGCATCGACGGCATTCTTGGTGAGGTTCTCCATCACCCACTCAAAGAGCGACTGACACAGCATCACGCCGCAGTTCTTCTCGTCATCGGTATGAACGGTAAGTGCCACATGTTTGGGAATACGGGTGCGCATATAGGCAAGGCTCGTCTCCACCGCCTCGTTAATGAATGTGAGTTCCTTGTCGGGCATAGAGCCGATTTTCGAGAAGCGATCGGCGATGACCGAGAGGCGATGCACATCGGTGTCCATGTCATTGATAATCTCCTTGTCAATACCCATCGACTCAAGCATCTGAGTCCACGCCATGAGCGACGAAATGGGCGTGCCCAGCTGGTGAGCAGTCTCCTTCGAGAGTCCCACCCACACGCGGTTCTGCTCCGCACGCTTCACGCTGATAAGGGCAAAATAGGCGATGCCCAGGAACAGTAGCATCACGGCAAGCTGGATGTAAGGATAATAGGCAAGTCGCCGCAGCACGTCACTGTCTTCGTAGTACAGCGTCTGATGCGTGTCCTTGTCAATCTCAATCTCGATTTTGTTGGATGAGTTGCGCAGCTTTTGCAACCGCTTGGCAAGAAAATCCTTGTTCACCTGAGAATACTCGTCAAGCATCTTGGCTGTGTCGGCTGGCTCGGGAAGCTTGAAGTTGCGCTGCTCGATGATGTTTTCCTGGTCATCGACAAGCAGCACAGGGATATTCTGGTTTCCACGAATGATGCGGAACAGGAATTCCACGTCGGTATCGGTTGAAGTGGTGAGCTCGCGAGTGGCGTCGGCCCATATCTCCATGCGCTCACGCTCCTGCTTGGCGAGGTCCTTCACCAAGCGGTTAGAGATATAGATAAACACGCCCACCAGTATCAGCGATACTGCTAAGAGCACCATCTTCCAGATGCGACGAGAATCATATATATTGCGCAAATTCATCTCTCAGCAAGATTTGAATTGCAAAGATAGTGCAAGCCGAGCGAAAAAACAAACTTGTTTGGTTTTTTCCGAGGCGAAGCCTATCTAAGAGGCAAGTCAATAGCGGTAAAAAGTGGTCAGTTATCAGTAATCAGTTTTATGCTCTCCCCTCTCAACTCTCCCCTCTCAACTAAAATATTTGCTCGATTATCTCAATAAACATCGAGCGCACTTCGCGCACCACTATCATGTGGCGCTTCTCGCCCACCATCTGACTCATATACAGTTCAAAACCTTCGTCGGTCATCGCCAAACCTTGCAATTCCGGCAGCGCGTTCATGAAATCACCCTTGTCACCTGGTGTCCACAGCCAACCGCGACTTTTGTCAACCACGGCATACTGGTCGTAGGTCGATACCAGATTGTTGCCAATGAAACACGCGATAACCGCCAGCGCCTGGTTGCCCTCGGGTTTGAACTCCACAGCATAGAGTTTTCGGTCGCTCGACTCAAGATCGGCAATCCAACGCGCGTTCTTTATGGCTCGGCCACCAAAATAATTGCTCACAATCTGCTGACGCTCCTTCTCCATGGGCTTGATGCGCTCTGGGTATTTCCAGCGTACAAACGACTTCATCTCGTGGGTGGCGAGATAGTCGTCGGTAGCGATTATGGGGAACAACTCACTGTCCTTGTAGCCACGGAACATCTTCTTGATAGCATTGGCATCATTGAGAGAATAGACAGATGTGCCACCTCCACCGCTCTTGAGACTCGCCTCGCCCACTTTATCCTTGAAGACGATGTGGCGATAGCTAGCGGCATCAAGCATCATCTGAGCATGGGTGGTGAATTCGTTGCGCTTATAGTCGGCATAGGCAAGTATCGGCAACTGCGAGAGCGTAATGTCCTCGCTTGCATTGAGGTAGGTGCCAATCTTGCGGAATGGTTTCCACTCCATCGTCTCGGAGTTATAGACCACTGCTTCTTGATTCTTTTTCAGGCCTTTATCAAGTTCTTTCTGCACCTTATTGAGTTTCAATTCCTTGCCTTTTGCGTCGAGATAGACCTCTCTACCGTCAACGTTCTTCATCGTGAAGTCAAGCTCTTGCAGCTCACCGCCATTAAAACGGTAGAACTGCGCGCCCACTATCTCGCCAGCATTGTTGCTGCTCGTAACAATCATAACGCCATTGCGCATAGCAAGGTCAACATGCTCGCCAGCAGCGTTATATCCCACATCAAGCAACTTGTTGATGCCACGCGCACACGAGAAGAGGCAACCATAACCCTCATCAAAGGTACTTACCCACAGTAGACTCGCCTCGCCATTTCCAACAGGTATCACACAGAATTTCTCAGGACGCTGATGGTTCTTGGCATGCGACTGAGTAAAATCCTGAATTATGCGAGCCATATTATAGGCATAGGGCTCTATAGCCTTCGACTCATCACTCTGCGCAAAGGCCTCAACAGCAAAAGCACAGATTATCAACAAAGTAGCAAAAAATCGACTTGATTTCATATTATTGTGTTTGATAGGGAATACTATATTATGATAGAAATAATAAGTAAAAGTTTAAACAAAAAAAGAGAGTCCCGGTGAGCGCAATGCTCGGGGACTCTCCCTAGGGGGCGATTACCTACTCTCCCACTTTCGCAGTACCATCGGCGTGGTGAGGCTTAACTTCTCTGTTCGGAATGGGAAGAGGTGGGACCCTCACGCTATCATCACCTTAGTATCCTTCTCTGGCACGCTCCGCGGCCAGC
>JAGCRW010000045.1 GCA_017964485.1 Muribaculaceae bacterium
ACGTTACCGAAGCCCGAGAGAGCAACCTTCATGCCCTTGATATCCTTACCAGCCTTGTGGAGCAGGTGCTCGGTGAAATAGAGAGCACCGTAACCGGTAGCCTCGGGACGGAGGATAGAGCCACCCCAAGTCTCGCCCTTGCCGGTGAGCACGCCAGTGTGATAGCGGCGAGCCAGCTTCTGATACATACCATTGAGGTAGCCAATCTCGCGACCACCAACGCCAACGTCACCAGCGGGAACGTCCTGGTCGGGACCAATGTTGTGACGGAGCTCAAGCATGAAAGCCTGGCAGAAACGCATAATCTCAGCGTCGCTCTTGCCTACTGGATCGAAGTCAGAGCCACCCTTACCACCGCCCATAGGCAGAGTAGTCAGAGCGTTTTTGAAAGTCTGCTCAAAGCCGAGGAACTTCAGCATTGAAGGAGTAACAGCCTTGTGGAAGCGCAAGCCACCCTTGTAAGGGCCAATAGCGCTGTTGAACTGAACGCGGTATCCAAGGTTGGTCTGTACCTCACCCTTGTCGTCAATCCAAGTTACACGGAAAGTGAAGATGCGCTCGGGCTCTACCATGCGCTCTACAATCTTTGCTTTCTCAAACTCGGGATGCTGGTTGTAAACCTCCTCAAGAGAGTCAAGGACTTCACGTACAGCTTGCAGATACTCAGATTCGCCTGGGTGTTTAGCCTCCAGGTCGGCCATGATTTTTTCAACGTTCATGATTGAAATGATTTAGAAAATTAATTTTATAAAAAAATTACTATTTATAAATTTGTAATAAAACTTGCTTGTTTAAAATTACACGACAAATTTATATCAAAAAAGTGGAACAGCGAAATTTTAAAACAATGTTTTTTAGCATAAAATCCACTTTTATCCATTTTTCACAGCTATTTATTTTATTTAAACGTCTAACAAAAATTAGCATAAAATCGCAATTTAATTAACATTCTCCACAAATGTCTAATAAAAAGGAGGATGTTTGTAAATTTAATAGCACAAAACCATAAAAAGTGGCATTTTGACAAAAGATTGATTATGTTTTATAACATAATTTCTTTTGCCTAAAAATAGTGTAGAAATCAAGAAAAATAGGTACTTTTGCCACAAAGATTTTTTATTACCATTTTTTAAACAAACTACATTTTATGAAGAAGCACAATTTCTATGCAGGCCCATCAATTTTAAGTCAGTATGCCATTGACAAGACCATTGATGGTATTCGCGATTTTGCCGGTACTGGATTATCGGTTCTTGAGATTTCTCACCGCAGTAAGGAGTTCCAGGCTGTCATGGACGAGGCACAAGCCTTATTCAAGGAGCTGCTCGACATCCCCGAGGGATATGAAGTAGTGTTCCTGGGTGGCGGAGCAAGCACTCAGTTCTGCATGATTCCTTACAACCTTCTGAAAACTAAGGCTGCTTACGTTGACTCTGGCACATGGGCCAACAAGGCTATTAAAGAGGCTAAGCTCTTTGGCGAGGTTGAAGTGGTTGCTTCATCCAAAGAAGATAACTACGTGTGGTATCCAACCGACTTCACTGTGCCCGAGGATGCCGACTATCTGCACATCACTACCAACAACACTATCTACGGCACTGAGCTCCGCAAGGACCTCGACGTTAACGTGCCTCTGGTTGCCGACATGTCAAGCGATATCTTCTCGCGTCCTGTTGACGTATCGAAATATGCTGTTATCTATGGTGGTGCACAGAAGAACCTCGCACCTGCCGGTGTTACCTTCGTCATCATCAAGAAGGACATCCTGGGCAAGGTTGACCGTCCTATACCCACCATGCTTAACTATCAGACTCACATCGACAAGGGCTCAATGTTCAACACTCCTCCCGTATTGCCTATTTTCACCGCTCTCCAGACTCTTAAATGGCTCAAAAACGAGATTGGCGGCGTGAAAGAAATGCAGCGCATCAACGAGGAGAAAGGCGCATGCCTCTACGACGCTATCGACAACAGCCGCATGTTCGTTGGTACAACTCATGTTGACAGCCGCTCATTGATGAACGTTTGCTTCGTAATGAAACCCGAGTACAAAGAGCTTGAGAAGGACTTCCTTGACATTGCTACCAGCAAGGGTATCGTTGGCATCAAGGGACACCGCAGTGTTGGTGGTTTCCGTGCTTCGCTCTACAACGCACTGCCTCTCGAGAGCGTGAAAGTGCTTGTTGACGCAATGAAAGAATTTGAGAACAATCATTAATTCACACATTATAATATATAGTGGGCCATGGCCTAGTCGTGGCCCACTTTAAAACTAAATAAACCTAAGACAAATGAAGATTTTAGTTGCAACCGAGAAACCTTTTGCTGCAGCTGCCGTTACTGGCATCCGCGAAGTTATTGAACAAGGTGGCCATGAGCTCGTGCTCGTCGAGAAAGGCACCAAGCAGGACATGATTAACGCAGTTGCCGATTGCGCCGGTCTAATCGTGCGCAGCGACAAGGTTGACAAGGAAGTGTTTGACGCAGCTCCACAACTGAAGGTAGTAGTTCGTGCTGGTGCTGGCTACGACAACATCGACCTCGACGAGGCTACTAAGCATGGCGTGTGCGTGATGAACACCCCTGGCCAGAACGCCAACGCCGTTGCCGAACTCGTGTTTGGTATGGTAGTAAGCCTTATCCGCAACCGCTACAATGGAACCTCGGGCACAGAGCTTAAAGACAAGACTTTAGGCATCCACGCCTATGGTGCTGTGGGACGTAACGTGGCTCGCATCGCTAAGGGATTTGGCATGAAGGTCAGCGCCCTCGATCCATTTATTAAAGACGAGGTAATGGAAGCCGATGGCATCATTCCAGTACATTGTGTAGAGGACCTCTATAAGAACAACCAGTTCGTGAGCCTCCACATCCCCGCCAACGACCAGACTCGCAAGTCGGTGAACCGTGCACTTCTTGAGCTCATGCCTAAGGGTGGCACGCTCATCAACGCCGCTCGCAAGGAAGTCATCAACGAGGAAGACCTCGCTGCCGTTCTCGAAGAGCGCGCCGACCTCCGCTATGTTGCCGACGTGAAACCCGACAACGCAGCCGACCTCGAGGCTAAATTCCCCGAGAGAGTGTTCTTCACTCCCAAGAAGATGGGTGCCCAGACTGCCGAAGCCAACATCAACGCAGGCCTCGCAGCTGCCAACCAAGTGGTAGCACACCTCAAAGACGGCTTCAACCGCTTCCAGGTAAACAAGTAAGCAAAGGTCATATTATCACATTACCAGTCCTCATCAAGCGATGGCATGATGAGGACTGATTGTTTATATTGTTTCAGGAACGAACTTAAAGCAACCCTACTTCTTCCTCCTGGACTTCTTTTGTTGCTGGCGAAGTTGCTTGGCGATTTCTTTGTGCTTATCGGCAAGGTCATCGAGACCTATTTTCTCGTAAATGTCAGCAAGTCTCACATGAGGCTCAACGGCGGTGCGTGAGGCTTTTGTCGCGCGCTTGTAGGTCTTGATTGCTGAGGGCAAGTCTCTCTGCTTCTCACTGATTCTACCCACCTCCATCAGGGCATCAAAGCTGTTCTTGTTCTTAGCGAGAATCTTCTCCAGTTGGTCGAGAGCCTGGTCGGTCTCCCCTATCGCGTCAAGCAGCCTTGCTTTGCCGAGCATTGCTGGCACATAGCCTTCACTAAGTCGCAGCGCCTTGTTATAATTGGCAAGGGCTGACTTGATGGCAATCTCATCGAGGCGTGGCTTGCGGCCTCCGTATGGCACCTCATCCTCATATGCCAGCGAGCCGAGACCCATCGACTGGTCGCCCATTGCGGTAAACTCCTTGGCAAGCTCCAGTAACTGCTTGTTCTGTGAGTCAATAACTTCCTCCAAGACCTTGATTTTATTGTTGAGCCTGTGGAACTTGTTGAACTTAAGCTTAATGAAGCGCTTGGCAAGCGGATCGTTTATCACATTGTGAATCTCCAGCGCCTGAGCAAAGCAATCAACACAACGAGCGAAGTCGTTGTTGTCAAAGGCGATAGACGCCATCCCATAAAGTCCATTGGCTTTCTCCACTAAGATAGCGTCGTTGATAACAGCTTGGTTGTTGAACTGTCGACTGAAATCAACGATTGCCGTGCTGACGATGATGTCGCGCTGCGAAAGAGGCTTAAGCAACGTGATGCCTTCGAGCGACGTGCATCGCGAGAGCGCCACGTAGGTCTGCCCGCTTGAGAACGCCCCACCAGCGAAGTCGATGACAATGTTGTTAAACGTCAAGCCCTGACTTTTGTGCACAGTAAGCGCCCAAGCGGGCTTGATTGGATATTGCTGAAAGGTGCCCACTACGTTCTCTATGACCTTCTTCTCCTTCTCGTCGTAAGAATACTGCACATTCTCCCAAATCTCCTTTTCGAGCACATAGCCGTCGCCGTTCTCCAGCTCTACTTCGATGCCTGTCTCATCCACCCTCGACACCATTCCAAGCGTGCCGTTTACCCAGCGGTTCTCCTTATCGTTGCGTATGAAGATGACCTGCGCGCCTTTCTTAATTACAAGTTCCTTATTGGTAGGCAAGTCATTATCGGGGAAAACATCGGTGACAACGCCCTCAAATACATACTCTGGCGTATCGAGCGCCTGCATGTGGGCATCGTTGATGGAATCTACCGTTTCACGGCGAGTGGCTAGCGTCATCACTAGTCCATTATCGGGTTCTTTGTAGTCCAGGTTGCAACGGCTGTTGAGTAACTGCAAGTCGCTATTAGAGGCATGACTAACGCGCACTCGGTCGAGCATCGCGATGAAACTGCTGTCGGTCTGTCGGTAAATCTTGCGAAGTTCAATGGGAATCAATCCCAAGCTGTTGAACACCCGAGCGTTAAAAAAGAAGAACTGTTGATAATAGCGCCTGAGAATGTCGCGCATATCTCGGGTAATTACTGGCTCAAGTTGGAAGATATCGCCCACGAAGAGCAACTGCTTGCCGCCAAATGGCTCACGCATATTGCCCGAGAAAGTCCTGAGTACTTTATCGATAAAGTCAATGATATCGCAGCGCACCATCGAAATCTCATCAATGATTATTAGGTCGAGCTTTCTAATGAGTTTAACCTTCTGTGCCGAGTAGCGCAACGTCTTGCGGATGCGGCGCGGAGAGAAGTCGGGATCATCGGGAAGCAACGGTTTGAAAGGAATCTTGAAAAATGAGTGCAGTGTCTGGCCACCCACGTTCACGGCAGCTATGCCGGTAGGTGCCAAGACAACATGCTTCTTTGTGGTGTTAGCGCAGATATACTTTAGGAACGTGCTCTTTCCCGTGCCCGCTTTGCCTGTGAGAAAGACTGAGCGGTGGGTGTTGCGTATCAAGTTCCAAGCATTCTGGAACTCCACATTGTCGAGGTCGATATTTTCAAGATTTACCATATTCAAGAGCAAGTCACAAAAAGTTTTCAAAGATAGTGAAAAAGGTTCAGAAATAAACTAAAAAAAGGAGGCATTTTATTAACAATGCCTCCTGATTTCACTATTAATTTACGCTCAATGGCGCGATAATCAGAATCGGAATCCTAAAGTGAGTGCAACCTTGTTGTTGTTGTCGTTCACCTCTTCACCCTGCTCGCCTGGATAAGCGTGGTAGTGACTGGTGCGATTTTGGTGAACGTAGGCAGCGTCGAGATAGAACTTCTTGTAGCGATAGCCAATACCACAAGTGATATACTGGTTGCTCTTGTCATACTGATACATATAGTTGCTTGAAACAACGTCAACATCATCGTTTGCTACACCCTTAACCTCATCCTTAACAGGAGAAGTCTGGTAAGAATAGCCTGCACGGAGACTCACGTTTGGAGTCACACGATACTCGGCACCAACACGCAGAGTGTGAGTAGCCTGCAGCTGGTCTTTAATCTTGTATTCAGTATCAACATAGTTGTAACCACCCTCGTCGCCACAGCGAATGGTATTAGCGCCTACATACTCATAGTCTAAGCTTATTAAACCCTTGCTTGTTGGAACCACAGCGAGACTGCCCATAAACTTCCAAGGAGTCTTGATGGTGTAACGATACTCGTCGTAGTAGCCCTCAACGCCTGTCTCGTAATAGCCAGAGTACATATCGGGATCCAAATCAGCCTGCAGGTCAAAACCGCTCTTCACCTTATAAAGGTCCTTCATGTCATAATAGGTTGGAGTGTGGAATGCGGCACCAATGCGCAACTGGTTGATGGGTTTCACAATAACACCAAACTTGAAATTATAGCCAGTACCACGAGTTTCCTGGAACGATTGGAAATCAAAACCGGCATATCCTTTAGTTGTGCTACCATCATCATAACGGTAATCATAAATCTCGGCGTTGTCGAGGTCCTCGCCATAGTACTGATAACTGTCGAAGTGCAGGTCGGTGATACCGAAGTTCAAACCCCAGAACACGGTGTTCTTGAAGTTACCACCCAGAGTGATGTTATACTCGTCGGTATGACCTTTCTCGTCAACATAGAAATTGGCCTTACCCGAAGTTTGATAATTGGCAATATTAGCAAGACCCTTAAACGAGCCGTCATAATTATCGTTCAGCAAAAATGACTGATAGGCAAGGATGCCCAACCAGGGGGCATTGCTCTCGTAGAAGATATTGTCACCATACATATTTGCCGAAAGATCTTGGGCAACCCAACCATCAGCATTGAGGTTGTCGGCAATCTTGTTAGTAATAGAGTGGCCAGTGTTATATCCTCCTTGATAGCGACGCTGGTAAGAGTTGACACGGTTAAACGAGAATCCCCAGTTGAAATATCTGAAGAAGTCGTTGTCAATCTTCATCGAGCCCACATAGCCCACATTGTTGAACCAAAACTTAGTGTCGCTTAACTTATCGGTAGAAGTCTTGGCAGAGAGGAAATTCAATGTCATAGTGGCTGAGATGTCGCTACTGCGATACACACCAATGCCACCAGGGTTCTGAGTGATTGATGACACATCTCCACCGAGGGCGCCAAATGCACCTGCCATCGACATATAACGAGAAGTACCACTCAACTCGGTCTCCGACATTTTCAGAACATCAAATGTTGCTTGAGCATTTGCCATGAGCGCTGCGCCACCAAGCAATAATGCAATATATAGTTTTTTCATTGTATAAAATTCAATTTCGTATTTGTGTTATATTTTAAAAGTTCTCTCTGGTGCGACATTATCGACGTCCGCCGTGACCTCCGCCACCACCATGGCTGCCTCCGCCGCCACCGCCGTGACTACCACCTCCACCGTGGCTGCCACCCGAGAAACCGCCGCCGCTGCTGCGACCGCCACCGCCTGAGTATCCACCACTGCTGCGGCTACCGCCAGAGTAGCCACTGCTACTGCGAGATGAACCGCCAGTCGATGGAGTGTAGCTGCGACCGCTGCTGCCCGAAGGACTGTAACTGCGGCCTCCGCTACGTCCACTAGTTGATGGAGAGTAAGTGCGTCCGCTTGTTGAGCCACTGTATCCGCCCGATGAGCGTCCACCACCGTTAAAAGAGCGGTTGCCTGGCTGCATTGTGCCACGTCCACCTGCATATCCGCCATTGACGTGAGTGCTGCTTATGTTGCCGTGATTTATGCCTGTGCGTCCGTTAGACCTTCCAGTGCGTGGAGCGCCGGCATAACTGCCACCATAACCGCTGTTGCCACGGTTGCCATGATAGTTTATGCCTGGACGACGGCCGTTGTAACCACTATTGTAGTGGTGTCCATAATGACCATTCCAGTGGTGATGATTCCAACCATAGTATCCGCCCCAGTAGCCACCCCATGGACGACCCCAGTAAGACCATGGATGATAGCGATAGCCACCATACCAACCCCAATCATACCAGCTGCTGTAGTACCAGGGACTATGCCATCCCCACGACCAGCTGTACCAAGGGTCATAATAGCGGTATCCCCAACCCCAGTATGGTCCCCAACCCCAGTCAGATCCAACGATGAGGTTGACGGTTGGTGTGTTATCAAAATAATATTCGATAAGGTCAGGATCGTTGCTTCTAATCACGATGTCAGGATTATGGAAGCGCTCTATGCGACGAGTATTGGCAAACTCCTCATCGTTGAGATAAACGGTGTCGTTCTCGTCGTAATATTCTATGCGACGATTATACTCATCTACATCACGACCATTGATAACGCCAGTGAGAGGAGTCACTTGAGTTGAGAGCTCACCATAATAGCCCGAAGAGACAGGCATCTGCTTGGTGACAACCTTGACTGTCTTAGTCTCAGTTTTGCCATCATAGTAGATGTCGTCCTCATAATCTTGTGCCATAGCGCAGCCGCAGCCCACTAACAAGGCACCCATTAGAGACAATAATTTGTAGTTCATAACATTTCTATGTTTTAAATTATTAATTTTCAACGATATGTCGATTGTTTCTTAGACGATAAAAATAACTAAAAGTTTAAAGAATACTTACTTAATGTGCAAAACTACACAAAGTTTTCCAATTTAGGAACAAAATCCATGCCAAAATGCAGGAAAACACTGAAAAATGGTGTTTTCTGCCCCTTTTTCACCTGCTAAACACAGGCCATAGCAAAATACTGCATCACAGCCCTTTAAATTAACCTTCTTTAACAATCCTTTTCCTGCATTTTTTGTTAATTTTGCCACAAACTTTTCAATCAAGCATTATGATAATAGGAAATTACAATATCTTAATGATTAATAGGTTTGTTGATTTTGGGGCCTACCTTATTGACAAACAGGGAAATGAGGTGCTGCTGCCAAAGCGTTATCTCACTGGCGAAGAAGAGCTTGACGACGAAATTGAGGTCTTTGTATATAATGACTCAGAAAATCGTCCTGTAGCGACTACCGAGCGACCTTTTGCCACCATTGGGCAGTTCTGCCTAATGCGTGTGAAAGCAGTCAACGCCATTGGAGCGTTCCTTGACTGGGGACTAGTGGCCAAAGACCTGCTAGTGCCATTCCGCGAGCAGCGAGTGAGAATGCAGGCCGGCCGCAGTTACATCGTATATGTATATCTTGACCCAAGCAGCAAGCGCATCGTGGCAAGCGCCAAACTCGACAAATTTCTCGACAACACCCTACCCGACTACTACCACCGACAGAAGGTTGACGCGCTAATCGTCCAGCAGCAGGAGATTGGTTACCGCATCATCGTTGACGGTAAGCATTGGGGAATGATTTACAACAACGAGCTCTATCAGCCTGTGAACATAGGTGAACATCACATGGGATTTGTCAAGCAGGTGCGCGACGACGGCAAAATTGACGTCACTCTCGCTAAAATTGAAAAAATGCGCATCGACGACGTAGCCGACGATATCCTCCAATACCTGCAAGCCAACGGTGGCACTATGTCGCTCAACGACAAGTCCTCGCCCGAAGAAATTCTTCGCGCATTCAACTGCAGCAAAAAAGACTTTAAAAAAGCCCTAGGACTACTCTACAAGCAACATAAGGTGACACTTGGAAACGAGGTATCATTGTTGCACTCTTAGTTTAATCTCAAATTGAGTCTGGCGACCATTCCATTAATTATAAAAAAAACAAAACGTGCCACATTTTTTTTGCTATAAATAATAAATATCCTAACTTTGTGCGTTAATAGTTATAAACATCTTAAAATGACAGAAACATCTGAACTTATTAAAAACATTATTGAGGGAATACAAGAAAAGAAAGGCCGTGACATTATGCACATCGACCTTACCAAGCTTGAATATGCTACTGCCACAGCATTTGTAATAGCAACCGGAAACACCAAGATTCAGGTAGAGGCCATCGCCGACAGCGTCAGGGAGTATGTGCAAGAGAAAACAGGTCAAAAGCCTTATAATTACGACGGTTATCAAAACTCGCAGTGGATAGTCATTGACTATGGCACAGTTTTTGCCCATATTTTCCTTCCCGAAGAGCGTCAGCGCTACAACCTTGAAGAACTTTGGGCCGATGCCAACCTAATGCAAATCCCTAATCTCGATTAATTTTTTATCTAACACGATTTTCACTTTAACTAAATGGCTAACAATATCTTTGGCAATAATAGCGGTTCTGGCAACAACTCGTCACAAAAAAAGAAAGGCGGGTTCAACATAATGTGGCTTTATGTCGTCATTATCGCCATAATCCTTGGGATGTATTATTTCAATGACTACAGTCCCAACCGCCCTATCAGCTGGACACAATTCCAAGACCTTGCCGAGAAAGGACATATCGATAGCGTCTTGGTCTATAGCAACAAGAATGAGGCACATGCCTTTGTTAACGACTCTGTAGCCCGCAGCTATGGCATTCAACTCGACTCCAAGGCTTCGGAGAAATCAAAACCTTACTTGTCATTTAATGTGCCAAGCACCGATCAATTTGAGAAATACATCAGTGATCTAAGGACTTCACAAGTCTTTAAAGGCACGTGCAAATATGAGACTGCCAATGACTATTCCTACTGGATTTGGGGCTTTGGACCCATCTTGCTGCTTATTGCGTTCTGGATTTTCATGTCACGACGCATGACAGGTAGCGCTGGAGGCGGCATCTTCAGCGTGGGCAAATCCAAGGCTAAGCTTTTTGACAAGAACAACCAGTCAAAAGTCACATTCAAAGACGTGGCAGGACTAGCCGAGGCAAAGACCGAAGTAGCTGAGATTGTAGACTTCCTAAAGAGTCCTAAACGCTACACCAACCTAGGAGGCAAGATTCCTAAGGGCGCGCTGCTAGTGGGACCTCCAGGAACAGGTAAGACCTTGCTTGCCAAGGCAGTGGCGGGAGAGGCCGACGTGCCATTCTTCTCACTCTCAGGTAGTGATTTCGTCGAGATGTTTGTGGGAGTGGGCGCATCACGAGTGCGTGACCTCTTCAAGCAGGCTAAAGACAAAGCGCCATGCATCATCTTCATCGATGAGATTGATGCCGTGGGACGCGCACGTGGCAACAACCCTAGGATGGGAAGCAACGACGAGCGCGAAAGCACCCTCAACCAGCTGCTCACCGAGATGGACGGTTTTGGCACCAACAGCGGCATCATAGTTCTTGCAGCCACCAACCGTGTGGATATGCTCGACAAGGCGCTGCTGCGTGCCGGACGTTTTGACCGACAAATCTATGTGGACCTTCCCGAGCTCAACGACCGCAAGGAAATATTCCAAGTTCACCTGCGTGGCGTGAAAATCGACGGCAGTGTTGATTTGAATCTGCTGGCACGTCAAACGCCAGGCTTTTCGGGTGCCGACATTGCCAACGTATGCAACGAGGCGGCCCTCATCGCTGCACGCAACAACAAGGTGGCTGTGCAGAAGCAGGACTTCAACAATGCCATCGACCGAATCATTGGCGGACTCGAGAAAGCATCAAAGGTGATGACTGAGGAGGAACGCAAGTCAATAGCAGTACACGAGGCTGGGCACGCCACAGTGAGCTGGCAGTTGCAATATGGCGACCCACTTATCAAGGTGACTATCGTGCCACGCGGCAAGGCCCTTGGCGCAGCATGGTATATGCCCGAGGAGAGGCAAATCACTCCACGTCAGGCCCTGCTCGACAAGATTTGCTCGCTACTGGCAGGACGTGTCGCCGAGGACATGTTCCTTGGTGTAATCGACACAGGCGCTCTCAACGACCTCGAGAGGGCCACAAAAATCGCCTACGCAATGGTGACCTACTATGGCATGGGTAATTCTCTGCCCAATGTTTCCTACTACGACAGCACCGAGAACTATGGTTTCTCAAAGCCTTACAGTGAAGAGCGCGCACAAGCCATCGACAAGGAGGTGCAGGAAATCATCAACAAAGAGTATGAACGTGCTAAAGAGATGCTCGGTGAGTACAGCGAAGGCCATCACGAGTTGGCTCAAATGCTCTTGGAACGCGAGGTAATCTATACCGAAGACATGGAGCACATCTTTGGCAAGCGCAAATGGACCTCTCGCAACGACATCCTTGAGGGCGAAGAGCAGAACAACAAAACTAGCGACGACAACACCAGCATTGCGCTTCCTAGCGGCGAGCAAAGTGAGCAAGGTGATGAAGAGTCGAAACAACTCGATGAGATGCCACCAGAATTCAACCCCGACGAAGAATAACGCATAAGTCGCTAATACATAAAACATTGCAGGCCTAAGCTTGCAATGTTTTTTATTGTGTTTGCCTGTTGTCTATTATGTAAATAGTGCAAACCATTTCATAACAGCCAACCCCACATCCTCAGATCTCCATTTTGCCAGTTCAAAAAAAATGCCTACCTTTGCACCGCTATTCGAAATAAAACGAAAAGCATATTTATTAACCAAATTATATTTTATGCGTAAAGCTTTATTTTTATTAGCGTTGTTAATCTGTTCAATCAATGCAAGTGGTCAAGTGACTGTGACAGCCACAAAGTATCACCCTGGCATGGGAGGCGCAGGTTGGGTAACCGCCAGCGGCTCGAGAATAGACAACAATAAGCTAAGAAACTATGAGATTAAATGGGTCGCTCTTTCGCACGACTTGTTCAAGAAACTCGGAGTGAAGATGGGCGACGAAGTAATCATCGAGTGCTCTAACGAGAAACTCAATGGTGTTTGGATCGTGAAGGACAAAATGGCACCACGCCTGAGAAATCACATCGACATTCTGTTGCCTAAAGGTGACAACATGAACTTCCACGGACCAATCAAAGTGCAAATTCGCAAGAAGTCATAATGACTCTCTCACACACTATCAAAGAGGCTGCATTCCACTTCAGGGATGCAGCCTCTTTTTTTATCAGTCTATAAGTGTATTTTTACTTGCTCTCCTTGGCAATGGCCTTGATGATAGCCTGAACTTGCTTCCATGCCTTATCCACAGCTGGGATGTGGCAACGCTCAGCTGGCGAATGCACGTCACGCAGTGTGGGGCCGAAAGAAATCATCTCCATGTCGGGACGAGCCTTTAGGAACAGACCGCACTCGAGACCTGCGTGGATGGCTCTAACCTCGGGCTTAATACCAAAGAGTTTCTTCCATTGCTCTTGTGCAACGGTGAGCAGATGGCTGTCGGATATAGGCTCCCAACCCTGGTATCCACCCTCACTGATAATCTCGTTGGCACCAGCCATACGGAAGATAGTCTCGCACTTGTGGGTGAGGTCATACTTGCCACTCTCAATCGATGAGCGGTGGAACATCTCTACAACAATCTGGTTGCCCTCGCGCATCTTAACGCTAGCAAGGTTAGTCGAAGTCTCAACGAGTCCGGGAATCTCCATGCTCATGGCAGCGATACCATGAGGAGCAACATAAACTGCATCAACAACTCGACGTGCGGTGTCGGTATCTATAATAGTCTTGGGTGCGTCGATGCTTTTGCAAGTAATTTCCATCTTGGGCTCGGTGCGCTTGTACTCGTTCTTCACATCGGCGATGAAAGTGTTGAGAACAACGCTCAGCTTCTCCTTGTCCTCAGGCTTGATGCCTACAACAACGGTAGCGGCATGGGCGATAGCATTGTGCAGGTTGCCGGCATCAATGCTTGCAAGCACATAGTTCATCTCGGCACCAATGTTCCACAGCAGGCGGCTGCTGAGCTTGGTGGTAGTAGCATAACCCAGGTGGATATCTGCACCACTGTGACCTCCGTGCAGATGTTCAAACTTGATCTCGAAGTAGGTGCGATTCTTCGGAGCAGCTGTAGGCTTGTAGTTGAACATGAAGACGCTCACCAAGCCACCTGCACAACCCATAGTGATCACACCATCTTCTTCCTCGTCAAGGTTAAGAAGATAATCACCCACGAGCATATCGGCTTCAATATTGCTAGCACCAGTGAGTCCAGTCTCCTCATCAACGGTAGCAAGTGCCTCGAGTGGACCACACTTAAGCGATGGTTCAATTATTGCTGCAAGTGCAATGGCGAGTCCCATGCCGTCATCGGCTCCAAGAGTGGTGTTGTTAGCGCGAACCCAATCGCCGTCAATGATGGTCTCGATGGGGTCGGTGTCGAAGTTGTGGGTAGAGCCGGGACCTTTCTCGGCTACCATGTCCATGTGGCCTTGCAGCACGATTCCCTTGCATTTCTCGTAGCCAGGGGCTGCAGGCCTGAAGATTGCCACGTTACCAGTCTTGTCAATCTTGTATTCCAGATTGTGCTTCTTGGCAAAGTCCACGAGCCATGCGCGGATTTTGTCTAACTTGCCTTCTTCATTGCCCGATGGACGGGGAACCTTGGTGATCTCGTCAAATATGGACCACACTGCCTGTGGGTTTAAATCTTTAATAGTCATAGTAAGTTAATTTATTAATAAAAATTATTAGTTAAAATAGTTGTTCCAAAATAATTGTTAAATCGGCCATTTTGCCACCGCTAAATTACAATTTTTTTTTAAATAATCAACAATTTATCAGAAACCTTTTTTAAATTTGCACGCATTTTTGAAATAAAACGCATGAAGATACTCTTTTTGACCTTGATTTTACTCTTTTTGGCTGTCGTATTACTGGGAGTCAAGATTTTCTTCGTAAAAGGCGGAAAATTTCCCAACACTCACATCCACGACAACCCCGAGATGAGAAAACGAGGCATCAAATGCGCTCGCGACGACGAGTTCTTCAAGTGATATTTTCAACAAATTCGACAATAACTACAAAAACATTAATAAAAGAAATGAACAATTTGAGAAATTTATTCAAACTGATGATTGTCGTCATGGCATTAATCATCACAATGGGAGCTTGCAACAGTAATAAAGAACAGGGCAGTGACGCCAAGAAAGAGGCGCAGAAGAAAGCACAACCGCTCGACCCTAATGGAAAAATCTCTATCAGGTATGTTGAGGAAGACAGTATTATCAAGAACTATAACCTCGCAAAAGACTTTAATGAGATGAAAACAAGACTCACAAACGAGTACGATCAGGCTGGGCGCCGATTAAGCGACCAGATTGCCAACTTCGAGAACACCATGAAGCAGAAGTATCAGAACAACCAATATACTGAAACCTCTTACAATGCCGATTTGCAGAAATTACAGCAGCTGCAGCAAAATGCGCAAAACGAGTTAGAAAAACTGCAAGAGAGCAGCTATAATCAGCTGGAACAAAGCCAAAAGCAGCTTAACGATTCTATACAGAATTTCTTAAGAGAATATGCCAACACACATCACCATGATATGATTCTTATAAAAGAAATAGGATCTTCTTCTTACATGAACCCTAACCTCGACATCACCGACGAGGTAGTTAACGAGCTCAACAAGCGCTACACCAAAGTCGCACCCAAGAAATAATATTCCCGACTAATAATCACACTATCACCACTGCCCCACCACGGCAGTGGTGATTTTTCTTGATATTTTCTCGATTTCTTATTACCTTTGCACTCGCAATACATTAATAATATTATATGGGACTACTTGACGACCAGAAACGCAGCAGCATTAGCACCGTAGAGGAAGAGCGCGCGGTGCTCGTGGGACTTATCACACCTCAGCAAAACGAGGCTAAGGCCAAAGAATATCTCGACGAGCTTGACTTCCTTGCCGAGACTGCCGGTGCTATGACGGTGAAGAAGTTCACGCAGAAGTGCGACGCACCTAACCGCACCACATTCGTGGGAAAAGGCAAGCTCGAGGAAATAGCCACCTACATCGAGAGCAACGACATCAACCTCGCAATCTTCGATGACGACCTCAGTCCTAAGCAGGTGTCAAACATCGAGAAAGTGCTGCGAGTGAAAGTGCTCGACCGCACAAGCCTTATCCTTGACATCTTCGCCAAGCGCGCACAAACCGCCAACGCCAAGATGCAGGTGGAGCTGGCGCAATACCAATATTTGCTGCCCAGGCTCACAGGTATGTGGACCCACCTTGAGCGTCAGCGAGGCGGTATCGGTATGCGCGGTCCTGGTGAGGAGCAGATTGAGACCGACCGCCGCATCGTCAAGCAGAAAATCTCCCTGCTCAAGCAGAAACTCGAAAACTGGGACAAGCAGAAGACTATCCAGCGCAAGAACCGCGGCAAGCTCACGCGTGTAGCACTCGTGGGCTACACCAACGTGGGCAAGTCAACCATTATGAACGTGCTCAGCAAGAGCGACGTCTTTGCCGAGAACAAGCTATTCGCCACCCTCGACACCACAGTGCGCAAGGTGGTCATCGACAACCTGCCATTCCTGCTAACCGATACAGTTGGTTTTATCCGCAAGCTCCCCCACCACCTCGTGGAATCGTTCAAGACCACGCTCGATGAGGTGCGCGACAGCGACCTGCTGATTCATGTGGTTGATATCTCGCACCCGCAGTTTGAGGAGCAGATTGAGGTCGTGAATCGTACCCTTCAAGACGTGTGCGACGCTGGCAACAAGGAGATGATTATGGTCTTCAACAAGATTGACCAGTTCTCCTATGTCGAGAAAGATGAAGACGACCTCACACCACGCCTACGGGAGAACATTCCCCTCGAGGAGCTGCAAGAGACCTGGATGTCGCGCATGGGTAACAACTGCGTCTTTATCAGCGCAAAAAAGCGCATCAACATCGACGCCCTCAAGGAACTGCTTTACGAAAAAGCCCGCCTAATCCACACCCAGCGCTTCCCTTACAACGACTTCCTGTTCCAGAAATATGAGGACTTGGAATAAGTGTTAAGAATTAAGTTTTAAGTGTTAAGTAGGTACGAGGCCTGCCTCGTCCGATAGTATAAAATATTAAGTATTACTCGACACTTCTGAAATAATAAATCAAGGAGCCTTGCGGCAATTGCAAGGCTCCTTGATTATTTAATCGACTTCAGAACTTTATTTAATCTTGTTCTTGATAGTGCAGATAGAAACGCGGTTCCACTCGGGCTCGCTGAACATCTCGCTGATGCCGTTGCCCTCATACTGGATGCGGCTGCCCTTGATTTTGTACTTGCCGGTGAGCAGGTCATAAACGGCCTTTGCACGGGCGTTAGCCAGGCGGATGTTGAGATCCTCTGGTCCGTCCTTCGATGCATAACCCTTGATGATGCAAGTAGCCTCTGGGTGATTCTTCAAGAAGATTGCCACGCGCTCTACGTTAGGCATCTGAGCGGTGCTAACCACACTCTTGCCAATCTCAAAGTAAACGTTAGTCTCAAGGTTCTCTACGCTGTTGTCAACAACATTGGTCTGAGTGATAACCTTTGGCTCACGCTTGTTGCACTCGTCGAGCTCTTGCTGCAGACGTGCTGCACGTGCGCGCTCAGCATCAGCATCGGCGCGTGCGCCGCTCAGCTGGCTGCGCAGATCATTAATCTGAGCGTTGAGACCGTCAAGGTCAGCTTGAGTATAGCGCATTGGGCACAGAGTCATATAATGCTCGCCATTGTGGTTCTTGAAGTGATAGGTGATACCAGCCTCAAGCTCTACAGCAGCGGTGTTAGCGTTAAGCACGTTGGTCTGCTGAGTAGCGCCACGGCCCATGTACCATACTACAGCGGGCTTCAACGACAGAGTCCAAGCTTTAGACTCGCCCATGTTCCAGTTCAGGTTAAGACCAGCCTTGGTGTACCATGAGTTCTTGTCGGCAAAATCAACAGGTTCTTCACCAGGACCAAGAATCTCACCAGTCTTGTAAGCATGCCACCAACCAGCGCCAAGCACTGCCTCCACGTCGAGCGTACGGCGAATGCCAGGATAGCCAAGAAGAAGATTTGACAGGTTCACGGTACCAAAAGCACCAACCAACTGATGGTCGATGATAGTATTGCTGTGAGGTCCCCAAACTGAGGTGTGCTCACCATATCCTTTAGTCCAACTAGAAGTGTTGATTGACCACTCGCCCTCTACACCGAGGCCCCATACTGGAGTAATCTGCTTGCGAAGCTCAAGACCAGCAACGCCACGAGCGGCCTTCCAGAATGAATAGTGCTGGAAAGGCGAAACGATACCACCTTTCAAGGTCACTGAAATGTTGTCAAACAGTCTGCTACCTTCAACGGTAACCTGTGCCGAAGCTGCACTTAATGTCATTGCAGCAACAGCAAGTAATAAAAACTTTTTCATACTACATTAAATTTTAAAACATATACTCATTAATAAAAATATTCATCATTTTTCTGAAATAACTTGCAAAAATAGTTATTAATTCTCACATAATGAAATTTTTGCCCACTTTTTATGCAAAAAATATGCTTTTTGCACGATTTGTCATACAATTACTAACAATTAGAAACAAAAAACAATCACGCTGCTTGCGTAGGTTGCTGCCATAGACACACTTATAGAAACAACAGAATAATCTGAATTTTCTGATTTTTTTTCAACAATTCAGATAAATCAGAAAAATCAGTTGTTTTTAGTAATACAACAACATCTAAACAGTGACTCAGACGTTGTGCAGGTTGTGTCCCATGCGTGTTTTTTTTGTTTGCATGTAGAAGCGGTTGTATTTGTTAGGCATTACTTCGATTGGTACGTTTTCTACCACTTCCAGGCCGTAGCTCTCGAGTCCTACGCGCTTTTTGGGGTTGTTGGTCATTAGCCGCATCTTTTTCACGCCGAGAATGCGCAGGATGTTGGCTCCTACGCCATAGTCGCGCTCATCGGGCTTGAAACCGAGGTGGGTGTTAGCGTCAACGGTATCTAGACCTTCTTGCTGAAGTTTGTAGGCCTTGATTTTGTTCATGAGCCCAATGCCTCGCCCTTCCTGGCTCATATAGACGATGACGCCCTTGCCTTCTTCCTCAATCATCTGCATAGCCTTGTGAAGCTGCTCGCCGCACTCACAACGCATAGAGCCAAAGATGTCGCCAGTTGCACACGAGGAATGCACGCGCACCAGCAGTGGCTCGTCCTCTTTCCATTCGCCCTTGATTAGAGCAATGTGCTCCAGGCCATTGTTAAGCTGACGGAAGGGAATCAGCTTGAAATTGCCATACTGAGTGGGCATATCCACTGTTTCGCCCACCTCCACAATCTTCTCGGTGCGCAGGCGGTAGGCTATGAGGTCTTTAATCGACACTATGGGCATATTGAAGCGGTGCGCCACCTCCATGAGCTGCGGCAGGCGCGCCATAGTGCCATCGGGGTTGATAATTTCGATGAGAGCGGCGGCGGGCTGCATCCCTGCCAGGCGGGTGAGGTCGATGGCGGCCTCGGTGTGCCCCGCGCGCTTGAGCACGCCCTTGTCCTGCGCCCGCAGCGGGTTGATGTGCCCTGGGCGACCAAAGTCCAGAGGCTTGGCGTTGGGATTGGCGAGATGACGGATGGTCTCGGCGCGGTCGTGCATCGACACTCCTGTGGTGCAGCCGTCAAGCTTATCGACAGTGACGGTGAATGGTGTGCCGAGCATCGAGGTGTTGTCATCGACCTGCATAGTGAGCCCCAGCTGCTTGCATCGCTCACCGGTGACAGGCGCGCACAGCACTCCCCTGCCCTCACTCATCATAAAATTGACTTTCTCCTCGGTGATGCACTCGGCAGCGATAATGAAATCGCCCTCGTTCTCACGGTCCTCATCATCGACAACTATCACAAATTCGCCCTTGCTGAACTGCTCTATAGCCTCATCGATGGTATTTAGTTTAAATTCATTGTTATCAGTGACCATATTAATGGATTAGTTTTTGTCTATTTAGTTTTCTGATATCTCGTCATCATGGCGAGTGTTCAGGATTTGAGTTATCTCATCACACACCTTCGACGCTGTGGCAACTTCCTTCTTGAGGTTGGACTGATGCCAAGTGCCCACCAAATACAACGGCACTCCTATCGGGAACAGCACAGCCAGAGCGGTGCCTAGGTGCTTATAGTTGGTAATGTGATAAGTTAGCATCTTGCGCAAGATGGGGAAGTCCATCGCCTTATTGAGCAGCAGCTGATTGCGCGCATTGGATAGGTAGTCAACCACCGACTCAACCTCGGTGGACAGAGCATCTAACTGGGACTTGTCGTAGCCCTCCTGGAAATAAGTGAGATAGCTCTGACGGTCCTTGTAGCGCGCAAGGAACTGCTCGCACTGCTGCTTGAGTGCTGCCACACGATTTTGTGCAACGCCAGTATCGACCTCCTCGATAATGACCTCCTTGAGGGCAAGGTGGCGTGTCTGGTGGAGACCGAGCAGACGGCGGAAGAAGTTGCGATAAGCGTCGGGATTGAATACTGCCGAGTCGTTAACGGCCTTATGAGTCAAGAAGATACCCAGTGGCAACAGCACTGCCGAACTGAGCCAAATGCCCTGCCACACCTGCCAGCGACCTTCTCGAGCTAGCTTGTAGCCCATGTTGTCGATGATATAATAGATAATGAAGAGTATCACCGAGATAACGATAGGTGTTCCCAAGCCACCCTTGCGGATAATAGCTCCCAGCGGCGCGCCGATGAAGAAGAAAATGAGGCACGCCAGCGAGAGTGTGAACTTCTTCTGCAGCTCAATCTCGTGGCGCCTGATAATAAAGCGATCGTCCTCGGTGACGTAGTTCTTGAACTCAAAGTTCTGCTTGCTCATCTTTAGGCTTGAGATGGCGCTACTGGTCACCGACTGCTGGATGAAGGACGATTGTGCCGCCAGTAGTGAGTCAAAGTCTATGGGCCGCTTCATCTCGACGGGTTTTACAGGAATTTGAGTTGCGAAGTCTTTGTCACGGTCGACGCGGTACATAGGAACGCCCACCGAGGGTGACATCCTGAGCTCGCGCGTCACCTCATCGCCCACCGAATCGACACGCACAGTCACCGAGTCGATTGTGTGCCTGAGCTCAGTTATGTTCTTGCCGATATACTGCTGTCGCATGGTCTCGTCGTCCATGCGGTTGAAGTTGTCGTCGTATGGTATAACGATTTCTTTATTCTTGAAGGCCTCGCGGCGGTACATGTCGCTACCAAGCTCGTTGGTCATTGTGGCGTCGGGCGACAGGTCCTCATACCAGTTGCAGTGATTCAACGAAAGCACCAAGTGAGTCTTACTGGGATCCATGCTCAGCCTGCCAGAGTCGGCGACCACAATGCGGGGGTAAGTCGAGGTTGTTGACACGTCATAGATGAGGATGCCATAGAGCATATTGGTCTCAGGGTTCTTTTGCTTCACATAGAGGTTATAACCAGGAATTTGGCTGTAGATGGCGCCCTCGGGAATATCGAGTGTGGGAGACTTCTGTCGCATCGAGAACAGCAGTGTCCACATCTTAACCTGTGACTGCGGCAGCACGTCGTTCTGGAAGAAAAACGCGCCAACACTCACCAGTGCAATAAACACAGTGAGCGGCTTCATCACCTTGAGCAGCGAGATGCCGCTCGACTTCATCGCCGTGAGCTCGAAATGCTCGCCCAGATTGCCGAAGGTCATCAGCGACGCCAGCAATATCGACAACGGCAATGCCAACGGTACCATCGACACGGCGGCATAGAAGAACAGCTCGGCTATAACATCTACGCCCAGGCCTTTTCCCACCAGTTCGTCGATATATTTCCACAGGAACTGCATTATCACGATAAAAAGACATATACAAAAGGTCATCACGAATAAAGGCAAGAATGTCTTTAACATGAACCAATTGAGTCTTTTTATCTTGAGCGATGCCATAGCGGAATTAACGAAGGGAGACGTGTTTAGATGCCAAACTCGCGGTCGTTGATAATGCGGTGAGGCAAGTCATATTTCTCGCACAACTTGCGCCATTCTTTGCTGGCGATGTAGTCACGGATAATCTCGGCATGCTCCATGCTGTGCATGTCGCTGCCAAGCATGTCGCACAAGTTGTTCTGAATAAGCCACAATGCAGTTTCGCGGGCTCCCTTGCCAAAGTAACCTTCCAGCGACAGGATGTTGACCTGGAACTTCACGCTGGCATTATGCAGCGAGTTGTAACGATCCTTTTTGGGATAGTAGTAGCGATAACGCTCAGGATGAGCAAGAATTGGGAAATAACCCTCGACCTGAAGGTTGAACAACATTTCGTCAATTCCAATTAGCTCTTGGGCGAAAGAGTTCTCAAGAAGGACACGATTGCCGGGCATGGGTAGCAGGTGGCCTGCCTCATATTCTTTGGTCCAGTACTCGTCGATGCGATACTCGGCCGAGAGATAAAGCTCAATTGGCAGCCCCTCTTCTTTTACCGCGGCCTTAAGCACGTCGAAGGCGGCATTCAGCGTCTCGGGGGTGTTCTCAAAGGTTTCGGCAGTGACATGGGAGGTGCAAATCACATGAGTGATGCCCATATCGAGCTCGGCTTTAAGCATATTGAGCGACTCGCCAATATCTTGTGAGCCATGATCCACACCAGGCAAGATGTGGCTATGCATATCGGTGTGGTAGAACAACTTAGCGTCCTCTTTAGATTTCTTTTTGAATATATTGAACATATTGTTTTATAACTTTATTTTTGATGATTTCTTAAAAACGACCACAAAGGTAGCACTTTTTCTTTAGACTATATTTATAATAGTTTTTTATTTATAAAAATAAAGCATTATTAAGATTACAATTAGAATCTTTTGAGTAATTTTGCGGCGCAAAACAAGAAAGAACCACTATGAGACGATCAATTATAGTTTCAATTTTGATTTACTTGGCAATAGCACCTATCGCTATCGCCGGCGACAACGATAAAATCAACCAGGAGTGGCAACAGTGCGTGCTGGCGGCCGTTGACTCGTTCCCACAAAATGGCGGGTATTACACTGGTGCCCGCCCTAACGAGACGTTCAAAAAGACGGCTTGGAAGGGTTTGCACCAAGCCTACAAAATGACTCTCGCAGACTCCAGGCCAGTGCTTGACCTACAGCTGGCTCAGCCCTCGTTCTGCTCCAGCGCCACCTACTGCGCACTCATCAAAGCCCTGCTGCTCTGGGACAAAGACCACAAAATCTCGCGCGAGGCGTGGCTGGCTATGAAACCGTTTGTGGGCATAGTCGATAACTTGAACCCGCAGGGATACTACCAGAGCGACGGCGAGGGGTTCTGGGGACGCATGAACGGCAACGGACCAGCTATCGCCGTGCTTGTGCATGAACTGAAGGCGGGCTACAGCTTTACCGCCTATCGTGGCGCAAAGACGGCAGCGTGCAAAGAGACGCCCGATGAGCGTTACCTCAGCGATGACGAGTGGCGCAACTTGCCCATCTGGCAGCAAGCCATTCCAGGCGA
>JAGCRW010000046.1 GCA_017964485.1 Muribaculaceae bacterium
ACCCCTGACAGGAATAAAAACGAAATAGTCAACTCCCTTTAGGGATAAGTTTAATCGAGTCGACTTTTAAAAGGTGAAAAACTGATAAAAACAGTCAACCAAAATCAGGCAATCACAAAAGTGTCCCAACTGTCCCAAAATACCCAAATAACCCAAATAACCCAAATAACCCAAGTAACCCAAGTAACCCCCTCGACCCTTAACCATCGTTGGCGTTGTTTATGCATTGCGCCGCACTGCCGGCGTTCAATGGTAGCACCCAAACTAGGAAAAGAGAAATTGTCATTAATAAAGAGAATCTATTGCGCAAATCCTTGTCTTTAGTTGTCTTCAAACTAAAATCTGTGTGTAAATTGAAATATTTTTCTCTCAAGTGTTGAATTTTTTGGCAAAATGGTGTACCTTTGTAAGATTTTAGACATTGGTGCAAGGGGAGTGACAGCCGTGACTTTTCTTGCGGCGATTGGTCGGAAATCCGAAATAATGCTGATTATCACTAAACTAAATACTTAAAAACTATGTTTATTATTGGTATCGCAGGCGGAACAGGTTCGGGTAAGACCACTGTAGTACGCAAAATCATGGAGCGCCTTCCTAAAGGTGAAGTTGGCATAATCTCTCAAGACAACTATTACAAGGACTCAAGTCACATCCCCGTTGAGGAACGTCAGATGATCAACTTCGACGAGCCCGCGGCTTTTGACTGGAACTTGCTGCTCGAGCACCTGAAAATGCTCAAGAAGGGCGAGCCTATAGAAATGCCTACCTATAGTTACCTCACCTGCACGCGTCAGGAGGAGACAATACACATGGAGCCACACGACGTGGTGCTCATCGAGGGCATTTTGGTGATGAGCGACCCACGCTTGCGCAAGATGATGGACATCAAGGTGTTTGTTGATGCCGACGGCGACGACCGCCTCATTCGCGTTATCTCCCGCGACTGTATTGAGCGCGGACGCACAGCGCAAGAGGTGATTGACCGCTACCAGCGTGTGCTCAAGCCCATGCACCTGATGCACATCGAGCCTTGCAAGCGCTATGTGGATATCATCGTTCCCGAGGGCGGCCACAACGAGGTTGCCATCAACCTATTGACCGACTACATCAAGTCGCGCCTAAATCTCAAGAAATGAAACTTTACACTAACCGCGACAAGAAGAAAAAAGAAGAAGCCCCGCAAGTGCCGCTGGAGATAACCGCCGACTTCAACAGCGGAGAGAAAATCACCGAGGTCAACGACAGGGTGACCGCTTTGCTTAAGCAATGCGGCGACGAGGGCAAACTGGTGCTTCAAACCGACAATCTGGTGAAGAAGTACCGCCAGCGCACCGTGGCCAACCATGTGTCGATCAACGTGCGCCAGGGCGAGATTGTGGGACTGCTGGGGCCCAATGGTGCCGGCAAGACCACCACGTTCTACATGACAACAGGACTTGTCACGCCCAACGAAGGTCGCGTGTATATCAATAATGTTGAGATCACCAAGCTGCCGGTGTATCGCCGCGCGCAGCTGGGTATCGGCTACCTGCCGCAGGAGGCGTCGGTGTTCCGCAAACTCACCGTTGAGAACAACATCCGCCTCGTGTTGGAGATGACCGACACCAGCCCAGAATACCAGCGCGACAAGCTCGAGGAGCTAATCTCGGAGTTCCACCTCGAGAAGGTGCGCAAGAACCTTGGCGACCGCCTCAGTGGTGGCGAGCGTCGACGCACCGAGATAGCACGCTGCCTCGCCATCAACCCACGATTCATCATGCTCGATGAGCCGTTTGCCGGTGTGGACCCAATTGCGGTTGAAGACATTCAGAGCATTGTCTATAGCCTCAAGCACAAGAATATAGGCATCCTAATCACCGACCACAACGCTCCCGAGACTTTGAGCATCACCGACCGTGCCTATCTGCTTTTTGAGGGAAAGATCCTCTTCCAGGGCACCAGCGAAGAGCTCGCTGTCAACCCTGTGGTGCGCGAGAAATACCTGGGCCGCAACTTCATCTTCCGCCGCAAGAAGTTTAAGGAGACTATAGAGTAAGTGTTAAGTTTTAAGTGTCAAGTGTTAAGTGTAAAAACACACTTCTTCCATCTAAACTTCAAACACTGACCTCTCAACTTTTTTGTGATAAATATTGATGATTTGAAGTATTTTGCTTATATTTGCAACGGGTTTTAAGGAAAATAAGTTTAACCAATTATAAAACGTACTATTATGAAAAAATTGTTTTGCATCATTGCGCTGGCTGCTTTAGCACTGACCGCTGGAGCACAAACTAAGCTGAACATCAGCACCTACAGTGGCACATCGGTTGACCGCTACGACGGCCAAGTGTGCGACGTGACCGCCAACCGTTACCTCTTCACTGGTTGGAACACCATCTCACTGCCTTTTGCCATGACCGAGCAAGAGATTGACGATGCTCTCGGCACTGGCGTGAAACTGGAGAAACTGGTGGCCGTGACACAACAAGACACCGAAATCATCCTCAACTTCCAGGACTGCAAGAAGGATGGAATTAAAGCCAACACTCCCTACATCCTCTACTACTCAGGCGAGACAGGCACTAAGACTTTGCGTGTTAATGCCGCAGTGGCAAGCAAGGAGTCGAAAGTGACGCTCACCACCGACTGTGGCGTAGAGGTTACAATGCACGGCGCTGCCAAGAAGACCGACGGCAAGGGCCTCTATGGTATCCTTGTCATCAACAACAGCGACGCCAACTTCACCTCAATCAGCGATGAGAAAGCGTTCTTCTACGCTTCTCGCTGCTACATCACCATCCCAGGCGAGCAGCAGTTCATCCTCACTCCTTACCACTTGGGAGCAGGCGAGATAACCAGCATCAACGAAATCGCTGCAGCAACCGACATCATCGACGTTTTCAACGTGCTTGGTATGCGTGTGGCACACAACATCAAGGCTGGCGATGTCAACAACCTCACCCCCGGCATCTATGTGGTAAAAGGCCGCAAGATCCTCGTGAAGTGACGTTACTAGACTGAAAACCGCCAGTATCCTCTGACGGAAGTAAATTATCCACGAACCATCTATAAAAAGACTGATTCGTGGATAATTCAAATTAACAACAACAAAAAATTATAATTATGAAGAAAATACTATTATTATTGGCACTCGTGCTGCCTTTCGTTATCTCCTCATGCAGCGATGATAAAGATGAGCCAAAAGACCTGGAAAAAGCCCTTATAGGTGAATGGGCTGCTGACTTGGGTGGCGATTATTCCATTCACTATCTGTTTAATGAACCGAAAACAGGCATTTACTGGGAAATTGATAATGGAATGTTGGTTGAAGGCACTTATCAATTCATTATGTGGGATCTGGATGGTAAGAACCTGACTGTGACTTCCGAACATATGAATATAACGACAAAAATCTCAATTAAGAAAGATATCCTACACATGGACTATCTTCTTCAGGATTTTGTTAGAGTGGAATAGATTCAATACTTACATCCTTTAAGATATGAAGAAATTACTATTATTACTGGCACTTGTGCTTCCTCTCTTTATCTCCTCGTGCGGCGACGACAATAATGATGTGCTGTCGCCTATGGAGCAGGACCTCGTAGGGGAATGGGCAATAATCAATGCACCTAACTCACAAGCCAGAGACATTCATTACGTGTTCAAGAAAGAACGCACCGGCTCACGCAGAATACTCGAGAATGGCGAGGTTGTGAACGACGTGCCTTTCAATTGGACTTTGGAGGGCAGTAATAGGCTCACTCTCTCTTATGCCGGCCAGCAGACGGTTCTGGATATTACCCTGACACTTACCACGCTCCATATTGTTTATGTGGCCACCGGCGCCACCGAAGATTACAGTAAATACGTTAGACCCGAGACAGAAGACTAAATCAGTCTTTTGATACCTAAATCGGTTGGTTTACATTTGGAAAACCAACCGATTTTTTAAAGCATAACAAACAATAGAATATAAACAATTACTACATTTGCAAATCATTAACTGACAATCAATCTGCATTATGAGAACACAAGAGTTTATAGAAGCATTCAGAGAGGCTTTTGGCGAAAAAGCCCAATTGCCATTGCTGTTTGGATATAGTGACACGCCAGTAGCCTATACCGAGAAGATTGGCGGTTGTTTCTTTAAGGGGCTGCAAGCCGCCCGACAAGGAACGCCAGTAAGCCTGAGCGCACAAGTCATTGGCTGTGGTGGCGGTAAATGCTATACTGGCTTTGCCGATATGCCTGAGTATGTGCCAACATTTGTCTCGCTTAAAGAGAAGTACAAAAAGACTCCCGAGATGGTCCTAGACTATGTGACTCGTCTTGGACTTGAACGTTCATCTAAGCCTTACCTTAATTTCATTCGCATTGACCAGGCCGAGACTTTTGATGGAGTGGAGGGTTTGTTGTTCTATGCCACCCCCGACATGCTCTCAGGTCTTTGTGGATGGGCGTTCTTTGACAGAAACGAGGATGATGCCGTGGTATCGATGTTTGGTTCAGGTTGTAGCAACGTGGTGTCAACAACCGTTGCCGAGAACCGCAACCGAGGCTATCGCTGTTTCTTGGGCTTGTTTGACCCGTCTGTTCGTCCCTGGGTAGGAAAAGATGAGTTGAGTTTCACAATTCCATTTTGCCGATTTGTAGAGATGACAAATACCATGAAAGAATGTTTCCTCTTCGACTCTTTGGCTTGGAAAAAAGTAAAACAACGTCTGGAAGATTTGTAGAGAGGCAACTTACAACTTATAAGGACTATAGCTTCATGATGAAGTGCTGTCACGGTATTCTTTAGCTGTCATGCCAGTGACACGCTTGAAATATCGGTAAAAGGATGTTGGTTCAGAGAAGCCGAGCATGTAGGCGGTTTCCTGAAGCGTAGGTGTGGCGTGTGTCGCGATCAGACGCTTGGCCTGTGCTGTCACGTATTGCTCTATCCATTTAACTGGCGAGAGACCGTCGGTAGCTGCACGGATAACTTTGCTTAGGTACTTAGGAGTGAGGTTCAGCATGTCGGCGTAATACTTTATCTCTCGTGATTCCTGGTAGTGTTTTACCACCAAGTCGCAGAAGCGGCTGAAGATTTCTATATTGCGGTTTGCTGTCCATTGCCTGTCTTGCTCGCGGCGGTAGTAATTGAGAAACTCATAGCCTACGGCCAGCTGTGCCAAGAGGGTCTGGTAGCGATGAGGCATTTCCTCCTCGGTGTGGTTGGTGATGATGATAAGCTGGTCTACGATGGCCAGCAGGTGCGCGGCCTGCTCATCGGTGAGCGAGCACAGGGGGGCATAGTTGAATTTCTCGTAGTCATGGCTGAAGGTGTGAAAACGCAGGTCGTCAAACATCTTCGGCGAGATGAAGAACACAGCGTAGGTAAAATCGTCGGTGCAATCCATAGGGTGCATGATGTGTCCTGGCATGATGAATGCCAGGTCGTTTTTGTGATGTGTAATCACTCGCATGTCATACATCGCGCGTGCGCTGCCGCTTAGACATAGAGTCATAATGATATATGGGAAGACAAAGTCTTCGTTCATGTTGAAGAAGCGGGGTTCCTCGCGCACAATCAGGATGCCTGATTGCTCGACGGCTTTTATCACCTGCTCTTTGGAGTTTGCCAGTGTCATTGTGTTAAAGTTGGTATTATTATACGCTTAGGAGTACTTTTGACTGCAAAATTAGCATTTTTTGCTGATTCTGCAAGCGGAAAGCGACTTATTGCCATAAAAAATGACTGAATCGTTAGCGAATAGATTAGGTAAATGCAATATTTTTGGCCCCCAAAAAATATTCTTAATAATTGTCTAATCAAATAAACAAACAATGATGAAAAAGAAATTACTCTTTTCAGCGTTGCTTCTGTTGGCGGTAGTGTGCATGAAGGCTCAGTCGGTCGCTACCGAGCAGATGGACGAACGGTTCAACAATGGAACCACAATGCCCTTCGGCTGGTTTGCTGAGGGCTGGAAGATTGACGATGGCAAGGCTAAGTCAAAAGCCGTTCAAGATTCTAAAAACAATGGTATGCCCGGCATGGGTGAAAACCAAGGAAATGGCATGGGTGGCATGAACATGTTTGGCGGCGACCGCCTCAGGACCTATATGCTCACTCCTCCTGTAGTTGTTGAGGAAGGCGAGGACTTGGTGTTTACTGCCAGAAAACCCAAAGGCGACGAAGGCAGTTTCAGTTTTGACCTGAAGGCCATGATGGGCATGGTCGACACCATCTTTGTGGTGGATCGCTCGGTGTATGGCAGGGACCAGTGGGTGCGCGTGGGTGAATATACAACAACGCTAACCGATGAGTTCCAGGAATTCACCATCTCGGGTACACCAGGGGGTGAATACCGATTCCGTTTCTTGTCGTATGTTGACGCTGATGTTGACAGCGTGGTTGGCTTCCACATCGACAGCGAGGCACCCGACCTGCTCGTCACGGTCGATAGTCTGCATACCACATTTGTGGACTACAGCGTGTGTGACATGGACAGCTCCAAGGAGTTCATTGTTATCAATACTGGTACGGGAACACTGAATGTTGACATTACATCCGACGCTCCCGATCTCTTCAGCATCGACATAAGCTCTCTCAGCATTGCTGCTGGCGACTCAGCCAAGGTGAACATCACATTCCACTATGCCGCAGGCAGTATTGGCAAGAACGAAGGAATAATCAACTTCAGGTCCGAAGGTGATAATCATCCATTACTTGCCACAACAATTAGAGCCGCGGCCCTCATCACCGACCCCGATGTTTGGTTTGTTGATTTCAATGATGATCAGTTGCCCCTGGGCTGCTATGGAGAAGGCTTCGTGGTCAAGGATAGCGTAGCCACGCACTATAATCCTGACGGCGGAGGCATGGCTGCAATGGCTGCCATCTTTGGCGGTGGCGGAGCAAGTGACTGGTTTATGACTCCCCCGCTCACTATTCAGGGCGTGAACGACGCAGTGGTCTTCCAGTTGAGGAATGGCGACGGCAGCTACAAGGGCCCCATTATTGACGCACAGGCCAACGTGACCATCGAGAAGAGCATCTACGGTAGCAACAAGTGGGAGAAAGTGGATGCCTATCAATTCAAGGATACACTGGCTCATGTGAAATGGATTTCTTATCTCCCCGAAGGCGACTACCGCTTCCGCTTTGTCTCTGGCGACAGCCTTTGCATCGACAGCATTGCCGGTGGCCGCATCCTTATGAATGCTCCCGACCTGCTGGTTCGTGAAAACGGACGCAGCGTGCAGCTTGTGAACTACGGTATAGCCCGTGGCAACCAAACCAAGACATTCCAACTCATCAATACTGGCACGTCGGCATTGCAACTCTATGCCATGTCGAGCGATCCCACATTTTTCACTCTGAGTGAGCCGATGTTTAACATCGCAGCTGGAGAGATGGCGACAGTAGATGTCACATTCAATTATAACCCCGAGGCTTTGGGTGCGCACCAGGCGGCACTCGTCTTAGTGCCGCAGAATGCACAGATTGCCACGCAGATGATTTACCTGTCGGCCTACATTACCTACGACGACGCTTGGAGCGAAGACTTCGAGCCTGAGTTCTTGGTCGATGAGGGCGAGACCGTTAATCTGCCCGCAGGGTGGAGCACCACTGGTTGGCAAATTACCAAGGGTGGTGGCATGGACATGATGGCAATGATGGGCATGGGTGGCGCCGAGAAGTCGTGGGCTCCTCACACCGACAGCGAAGCCTATGAACTCATTACCCCACGTCTGCAAGCCAAGAAGGGCGACGTGCTGCGCTTCTATGCCGACATCAGCAGTGGCTGGCTCAACCTGTACTATAAGCGCGATGCCGATGCCGACTGGACTTACCAGAACACCTATATTACTGCCGACTCGATATACTTCATCGCACCACTCTCGGGTGTTTACCAGCTGAAGTTCACAGGTAGCTCAGTATCGGTTGACGACTTCCTCGGCTTCCTGGCGCCTATGGAGGAGGCTGCCCTGCGAGATAACAATGATGACATGAATGCTATAGTCATTGAGCATTATCAAGGCAGAAATGTGAACGTCACCTACGACCGCGTGCTCTCCGCAGGGCCGAATGGTGATGGCACATTTACTCCCAAGGCCTATACTCTCTGTCTGCCCTACGACTTCCGTTTCAGCGAGCTTGTAGAGCCTGGCAAGATCAAGTTCTACCAACTATCATTCGTCGATGACTACTACAAACAGTTTGTGTTTACCGCCGTGACCGATGTTGCCGAAGCGGGAAGAGCCTACTTGGCTGTGGTTGATTGGGGCGAGGTCATCCTGGATGCCTTCAATGTGACGCTTATAGCAGAGCCAATCAATGACAGTGAGGCTACTGCCGTCAACGACTACGCCGACTGGTATTTCAACGAGAATCTCACGAAGGTGGGCCAGTGGGTTGGCAACTTCAGCAGCATCACCGCTGGCGAAGCCGATGGCATGAACATGTTCTGCTTGCTCGATGACGGCACATGGGTGCGTTTCACATCTGAGGATAACGCCGACGCCATATTGAATGCCTTCAGAGGATATTACCTGGCTGACGCTCCTTTCGAGGGTAAGGCTCCAGGCACTATGGGTTCAAAAATATTCCGCACCCTGTTCAACAACGCCGGTGTGGGCAATGTGAGCGACGGCAATGTGCCCGATGCGCTTAATATTCTCTACAACCCTGACATTCCCACGCCGACGTCAGTCTCCAGCATCGAGCCAACTATCCACACTATTGATGTTGACGGCACTCACCGTTACTTCGATTTGTTAGGTCGTCCGCTCAACCAAAAACCAGAGCAGGGCATCTACATCGACAACAACAAAAAAGTTATTGCGAAATAAGATTAAATCACTCTTTTGATACCTAAAGCGGTTGGGGCGCCTTGGCGCATCTCAGCCGCTTTTATTATGGCTATGCCGCGGCTTGTCAATGACAAAACGCAAGTGATTTTCACGAATTTGAAAAATTGTGTGGTTTTTGAATGTTTTTACCATAAAAAAGTTTTTGTCGTGATTTTTGTTTAATTTTGCAACTTGAAATAACTAAATTACTAACTTCAAAATAAAAGCGTATGAAAAAATTTTTACTTATTGCCTTACTGCTGATGGTGGCGTTCGCAGCACAGGCGTTGCCATTTGTGACAACACCCAGCCCCACCACCTTTCCTATTCACTGGTATCAGTTGAAAATCAACGGTAAGTATGTGTATTATGATCCTGCCGCGGGTATATATGATCAAATTAAAATATCTCCAACGGCATCATCCGAAGACAATTTCCTTTGGTGCTTTGTACAAACCACATCGGACAAAATCGTGATTTATAACAGAGCAGCCAAACAATATATGGAGATGGATCAATTTGTTACTCCTGACATTAACAGTTCATATATATGCTATGTTGTGGATAGAGGAATTGACGGTTTCTATATCAGCTATTATGATGCTGGAGATAATAGGAATTATTATCTTTATGAATATGTTGGTGACGGAGTAGATATTCTAGTTTCGGCAGGAGCAGCGTTGTCGACCGGTATCTTCAATACCAATGAGGTTTTTGTGGAAGGAGGAGATGTTGCCCCTGGCGACGTGGATGGTGACGGCAACGTGACCGCAGGCGATGTCACAGCACTCTACAACTGGCTGCTCAACAACGATGACAGTGACATCGTTAACGGTGACCAAGACGGTGACGGCACCATCACCAGCGCCGATATCATGGCAGTCTACAACATACTGCTGGGAAATTAGTCAATGCATAATGCATAATGCATAATGCACAATGGGCTGCGCCATTCAATAATGGATAATGCTTAAAGCGGTTGAGTTACCTTGTGTAATTTAACCGCTTTTCTTTGTGGCGGTCTCTAAACACTAAACTCTAACCTCTAAACTTCAAAATCTTGATTTTGACTATTAATGGAAAACAGGTTGCGCTGAAGAAGGATAAAAAAACCAAGAAACAAACGAAAATAGAAAAATAACCACTACCTTTGCAATTCAGTAATCACAAAAAGGTGTTATTATGAGCAAGGCAAAAGTAACATTAATTCCGCTTGAAGACGCAGACCGAAACCAATTCGTTCTTGACAACCAAGAGGCTTTCAAGTATGGCGCAACGCAGGAGTTCGGGATGCGTGACGACCACTTTGAGGAAGATGGCGAGATAATCTCACGTGATACCATAGAGCGTGCCATCGACGAGGAGAATGCTGAAACCTACCGCATTGTTTGTGACGGCAAGGTTGTTGGCGGTGTGGTAATCCGCATTGACAAAGAGGCACTTCAAGGCGACCTTGACTTGCTCTTTGTGTCGCCGCTCGCTCATAGCCGTGGCATTGGCTTTGCCGCTTGGCAAGCCATTGAGAAGATGCACCCCGAAATAAAGGTGTGGGAAACGGTCACTCCTTATTTCGAGAAGCGCAACATTCATTTCTATGTCAACCGCTGTGGATTCCACATCGTGGAGTTTTACAACAGCCACCACCCCGACCCAAACGACCACGAGGCTTCCGGGCAAGCTCAAGAGGACAGTGACGGAATGTTCCGGTTTGAAAAGAGATTATAAAATATACGATAACTATGGCAAGAAAGAACATCGGGGCAAAGCCCTACATAATGCCGATGCCGGTTTTGATGCTGTCGGCATACGAAGTTGAGAACGAGAAACCTTGTGCGATGCTGGCAGTATGGGGTGGCATAAGCAATGAGAAGGAGTTGACGATTACGGTTGCTTCGGAACGTCACACGCTGAAAGGCATCCTGACGCGACAGGCTTTCGTGGTGAGCATGGGAACAGTCGGGACGGCGACCGAATGCGACTATCTTGGCATTACGAAAGGCGACAAGGTGGCCGACAAGTTTAAGAAATCTGGATTTCACACAACAAAGTCAGAGTTTGTGGATGCGCCGCTGATTGACGAGTTGCCATTTGCCGTGGAGTGTCGTGTGAAGAGCTACGACCCTGAGACGTGGCGACTGGTAGGCGAGATAGTAAACGTGAGCCTTGATGAGGGCATCCTTGGCGAGAACGGCAAGGTGTCGTTCGACAAGTTCCATCCTCTGGCCTTTGACTGGATGAACAAGATTTATCTTTCACTAGGCGAGAAAGTAGGCAATGCCTATAAGGATGGGCTGGATTTAAGGAAGTAGTCGGCTTTGGTGAAAAGCACATCGGCATGTCTATTTCTAGAGAAAAATAACTACTACCTTTGCAAAAAAATCTCAAATAATTTAATTATGAAGAATTTATTATTGCTAGCAATGACGCTGCTCACATTTAGTGTGGCAGCGCAGGCACAAGACTATAAGAATTATGAGAACAAGGCGTTCTCGATTGATTATCCTGCCGACTGGGAGATAACCTGGGACAGCTACAAATTCGTGAACATGGCAAGTGCCGACGGTGATATCCGCTTCGACATCAGTTTCAACGAAGAGGGCCCCATGAAGGCTCAACTGCAGGAATGTGTCACCAACTGGGAGCTGATGAAAGAAGGACAAGGACACGAGATTGATCAAAAGTTGGTGAGGGAAGACTATGCGCTAGTGCGCTCTATCGAGACCGACAAGGAGACTGGCATTCAAAACGTAGTAGTGTGGTTTATCATGATTTCATTGGAGCCACAGTGCTTCACAGGAACGATGCAGAGCCCGCTGGAAAAGGCCAACGAAGCCCTCGACATCCTTGTCAATATGCTAGCGACACTGAGCCCAAAATAAAACTATGATTATCCTCATCACAGGCGCATCGCACACAGGCAAAACCATCCTGGCACAACAGATGCTTGAGAAACTCAAGTATCCCTACCTCTCCATCGACCACCTGAAGATGGGGCTGATTCGCAGTGGCAACACCGACCTCACGCCCGAGGATGACGAGGCGTTGACGGCCTATCTATGGCCCATTGTCCGCGAGATGATAAAGACCGCCATTGAGAACCAGCAGAATCTCATCGTGGAAGGCAGCTATATCCCCTTCAACTGGCGGGAGGATTTTGACGAGGAATACCTGCAGTCAATCAAGTTTGTGTGCCTCGCTATGACCGATGCCTATATTGACGCCCATTTCGATGAGATAAAGTCTAAAGCCTCGTGCATTGAAAAACGACTCAGCGACAACGACTGCACAATCAACTCCTTAAAAGCCGATAACCACTATTACATTAACGGCTTCAATAAAAGCGGTGAGCAGGTGACGATTATTGATAATGACTATGAGCAATAATTTATAATAAATTGAATCTATGAGTAAAAGGATGAAACTTTGGAAATGGATACTCCTTTTTGTTCTTTCCCTTGTGCTTGGTTTTATAGGGCTATTTGGGATTCAGGCATTAAATTCTTTAGTTGATAGTCCATTATTGATCTTCTTCAGTGCTATTGTCTTTATCACCCTGTATGCCGGTGCTGTGCGGCTTATAGAAAAAGAACCCGCAAAGGATGTACCTCTCAAGAGTGCAGCCCCACACATTGGACTGGGAATTCTCATTGGAGCACTCTACATGGGATGTGTTGTAGCCATAATATTGGCGGTGGGATGTGCACACATTGAAAAGTGCAGTTCTGATATGGGAAATCAACTGGCGGCTTTGCTTATATTCTTTTCGGTGGCAGTAGAGGAGGAAATCTTGTTTCGAGGGATTTTGTTCCGTTGGATTGACAATAGATGGGGTCTAGCGCCTGCCTTGATTGTGTCGGCGATATTCTTTGGAGCAGTACATATCATACAGCCGAACGCAAGCCTTTGGTCTTGCTTGGCAATCGCGATTGAAGCTGGTGTGCTTCTTGGCGCAGCCTACAAATGGTCTGGGACACTTTGGCTGCCAATAGGCATACATTGGGCTTGGAATTATGTGCAGGGAAATGTTTTTGGTATCGCGGTTTCGGGAATCAGCGATGAGCCATCTTTCTTTAAAACTGTTATGCATGGTCCCGACATCATTACCGGTGCCGAGTTTGGTGCCGAAGCGTCGGTAATAGCAATAATACTTGGTGGGCTTCTAGCGCTATGGCTTTTGTTGAGCTATAACAAAAAAAGAAGAAAGATGACCGTTACTGAAAACTGACAATAGATAGTGTTTTCCGCCCAAAGCATTTAAAGAAGAAAAAGAGGACTAGTCGCGTTTGTCATTGTGAACATGTAACAATTAAAATGCCTTCAGAATAATACTTTCTGACCATTCTTGATATAAATTCCGTGCGCAGGATGCTTGACTGGCCTGCCCTGCAAGTCGTAATACACATCAGTGGGCTTTGAAATGGTGACGTTATTGATGCCTAAGGATTCGCAGTTAGTGCAGGCGACCGAAAGGCCTAGACCGGGATATTGGGTGAGCCAGATAAGGTCACGTTTGGAGTCAAGAGTAATCTTTGTGACCTCGTTGAGCGCGATGCCAGAGTTATCGGTGTCATAGGTCGTCCATTCAGTTTCATCGAAGCATACAAGTCCAACGTCGCCAGCGGTGGCAATCCATTTTCTGTTGTCGGCGTCGACTTGCAAGTCCCAAAAACAGTCGCTTGGAAGCGGCGAGTTGTTGCGGTTGTAGGTCATCCATTCGTTACCGTCGAAGCGGGTAAGCCCGAAGCCATATTGCACCCCATACACGTCTGGATATTGATTGTCGCGGCAATTCAGCCATACCACGTTGTTGTTGTCAACTGTTATCGCTCCTACGTAATTGGACGGGAGGGGGGAATTAGAGGTTGTGTAGTTGTCCCATTTCGCACCGTCGAAACAGAACAGACCGCCACCATTTGTGCCGCACCAGAGGCGATTGTTGCTGTCAAAGGCCATGCTTTGGACATACTCGAACGTTAGGTCGGAATTGCTGCTGTTGTAGGCAAACCACGTCTCGCCGTCACGCACGAAAACACCTTTGTTGGTAGCTACCCAAAGGCGGTTTTCACAATCAAACTTGATTAGGTTGGCATTTGCCTCGCTGAACGGATAGTCGGTTTTCATGTAGGCTGTCTTGCCCGTCGGGGTGATTTCAACGAGACAGGTGTCGGTGGCGTACCAAGGCCATAGAATCCAGACATGGCCATCTCGATCTGATTCCGTTTGGGCGGTCTGCGACATAGGCTCAAATTTATATTCACCCGTGTCGATATTGTAGGTCTGGAGGCCATATAGTGAGCCAACATAGAAATTGCCGATTGCGTCGATGCAGCCGCTGGAATAGGACATTGTGTTATCATATAGCACGTTGTCAATGAGATTAATCGGCGCCAATCCGTTGTCTGTGAGCATTAGCACACTCTCGAAACGTGAACCAACATAGACGTTATCATTGTCGACGTCAATGGTCTGCAGATAATCGTTTTCAATGCCCAGCTGATAGGGATAGGCAGTGAAGTTAGTGCCGTCATATTTGGTAATATTGTGTTCGCCTATCATCCATAGATTGCCTTCTTCGTCGACTGTCAGTTCTGTGATGTTAGCCTCGGGCAGAGCCGAATTGTTGGATGTGTAGTGCATGAAATCGTTGCCGTCGAACTTGACGAGACCATTGTTGGTCGCCATCCACAGGCATCCATCTTTGTCGGTTTCGATGGTGTTTACATTGCCATAAGGATTGTTGAAACGCTCCAAACCTTCGGACGTGAAGATGCAGAGGTTATACATGTTCAGAGCATCGTAGCACGCCACCCAAATACGGCCGTTTGCATCAGTCCTAATCTTCTTGACGTAGGAGTAGGGGCTAAGTGGGTTGATGTCGTATATGGCTGTGCATTCCTTTCCATCAAAAGCGTACAAATATGCGATACTACCTACGAGCATGGTACCGTCATCATTGAAAAAGATGCCAGAAAAATATTGGTTAATGCAAAAGCCGGCATTCTTCATGTCGTATTTCTCAATGTCGCCGTCAGTCACATGTGCCAAGCCATTGTACTCAGTGCCTACCCATAGCTCGCCGTTGTGCAGCGCCATGTCGGTGATGGCATTATCTGTCATACTCCCGTTTGCTCGGTTGAGCACCGTCTGCTCACCGCTCTGCTTGTCAATCTTCACGATGCCGCCGCCCTTTGTGCCGACATATAGACAGTTCTGGTCGTGGATGATTTTCATCACGAAGTTCTTGCTCGAAATGTTCTGCCAGTCGGTCAGTTGCGCGTTCGCTGTGATGATGGTAACGGCGAGCAGGATGGTGATGATGGTTTGCTTGTTCATGCTAGATATGCCTTTTGATAACTTGCTACAAAATTAATTCAAAAGAGTGTTTCTAGCAACTTTTTTGCTCAAAAAGCTTGTCTCTGCGCGACTTTGCCAATGGCAGGCGCGCAGGTTTCAACTTCACTCCTGCCACCGCACAGCGTGCCAGCACGACACAAAAAAGCGGTTGATTTGCCTGATGCAAACCAACCGCTTATGATTTTGGAAGATGTGGCACTTGTCATCCTTGAGCTTTGACTCTTTTCATTTCAAAAACAGGATTACCCTCTTCATCCATAACATATAAGATGTCATTTTTTATGGATATTTTGTTTTTAAATGCCTTGCCACCATCGCGATTTTGAGTTAAAACATCTCCTGATAATGACCAAGTAAATGAGAATTCTCCAAATACTATACCATCTTGAACTTGACTTCCAGAACCCGTATGATCGGTGTTGAATACCATAAACTGAAACAAGTTAATATCTTCGTAACTAAGTACCCAAGTTCCAATAAGTTCTTGTTCTAGATTTTGTTTTGGTTCGTCTTTATCATCGCCACAGGAAGTGAGGACGAAAGGCAGGATGATTGCCAATAATAAGATATATTTCTTCATAATAGCGAAATTTTAGAAGTTTGACATTGTTTTTGCGGTGATGGGAGATTAGAAGCGGTAACCAATGGCGATTTGGGCTTTACCGTTCTTACGATTTTTGTAATCTAATCCATATGGAAAAGTCACGCAACCCTATATGGGATCCGTGAGTCTATTTTTTTGGAATTTTATTTGCAAAATAGTGATATTGTTGCAAAATTTCATTATTTTTGCAACATAAAACATATAAAAAGATGGTACTGAACGGCAATATATTCGCCTTTTACTTTAATGGGCTTTATAACTCATTGAAAATCACCGTTTTACCCCCCCCATCAAACTTTGGCATAATTTACTCAAAATCATTCTTTTCACGGCACATTCCGCTACACGGTGCGGAGTGTGCCGCTTTAGTGTGTAATTCACTTGTTTAATAATTTATAATCCTCTGTGCTTATGAAGAAATTATTTATCTTACTATCCATTGTTGCCACCTTTAGCGTGGCAGGTTATTCACAGAACTATCAGAACTATCATTTTGATGTGAATGGAGACGGCGCGGTGACGGCAGTCGATGTGACAGCCGTTTATGACTATCTTTTGGGTAATGTGCCCATAATCGATGGGCATGAATATGTCGATCTTGGGCTGCCGAGCGGCACGCTGTGGGCGAAAACCAACATTGGCGCCACCAACCCCGAGGACTACGGCGACTACTTCGCCTGGGGCGAGACCGAGCCTAAGGAGTCCTATGACTGGACTACCTACAAGTGGTGCAAGGGCAGTGACTACGCATTGACCAAGTACTGCACCCAGACCAATTATGGTTACAACGGCTTTTATGACGGCAAAAGTGAGCTAGACCCCGAGGATGATGCCGCCACCGCCAACTGGGGACCTAATTGGTGTATGCCGTCATTTGACCAGATTCAAGAGTTGATTGACAACTGTACATCTGTGTGGACCACGAGGAATGGTGTGAGCGGTCGTCTTTTCACCAGCAACTCTAACGGCGCACAGTTGTTCTTCCCTGCCGTCGGTTACAGGTGGACTGTTGGGGTCGCCGACGCCGGCACGCGCGGCTACTACTGGACGCGCATGCTGCGCGTCAACGGCCCGGCCAACGTTCACGTCCTGCGCATCGATTCGAGTGTGGACATAAGCTTTGCAGGCCGCAGCCGCGGTCAATGCGTGCGACCTGTGTGTGTATCACAGAAATAGTGTGGTGCTCTTCTTTACGAAACAAATGTGGTTGGTTTGCATTGATGCAAATCAACCGCTTTTTTGCACAGGGAAACCCAGGCCGCTCGCTTCGCTCGCGTTTCTGTCTTTTAGAGAACGAAGACTAA
>JAGCRW010000047.1 GCA_017964485.1 Muribaculaceae bacterium
ATAAAGTTTGTTGATATTGTCAATCAACGTTTTCTCATACTCATCATCATATAACTTGGAAAAGAAACTCGCCAACTTAAACTTCGACATCTCGATAGGCAACAGCGGAGGCACTATGGCCTTGTCGATGTTCTTAATCTCACCAAAGGAGTCAAGATTGTCGAGCATCTGTTTTTTATCTATCCAGAAGTCATTTCCCATTTTATTAAGCGGCCAATTGGCGCATGGTACTATCACACACTTAAACTCCAAGCCTTTAGACTTGTGAATAGTCATCACGTTAACAGCATCGATGCTGCCACTTGAGCCTAAAGTGAATTCACTGCTCATTGTGTCCCAATATTGCAGGAACTCAGCTATAGTGCCGCCATTGTGACGACGTGAGAAACCATGAACCACATCGACAAACGCCATCAGATAGGAATTTTCAAGTTCGCTGGCATCATTGGTGAGGATGTATTTAGCGATAATCTTATCAACAACATTTACCAGATTAGACAGCTGCGCCACCTTGTCGGGCATCAAATCTTGAGTGATGTGGGCATATTTTGTCAATTGCTTATGCTTGTCATTCTTGAGTAAAGCATTGTCGGCATGGTCTTCTTCCACACAATCGTGCAGGATTTCTCCTGCTGAAGTAATATCGCTAGATTTTTGCATGCGGGCCATAAAATCGTGCAGAATCTTGTAATATCGCTGCTCGTTGACACGGTGCTCAAGAAATTTAGTGAATTCATCGGTCAAGGCATCATCGTTGTCCTCAGGCAGCTGATATTGAGTTACCTCAAGGAACCGCAGAGCGCTCAGGATTAGTTTTACCGATGGAGAATTCTCGAGCATCAGCGAGTCGCCAGAGACGACATTGATGGGACAATTCTTGCCAGCGCCCTCGTTATACTTCATTATTTCAGCAATAATCTGATTTCCATGATCGTTGCTGCTTACAAGTATTGCAATGTCGCCCATTCGGTAACCGCGATTGAGCATCGAGTTGATCAATCCTGGCAAAGTTTTAAAAATCGCTTCACGGGTTTTGGTCTCGCTATTAACATTAGGCACAAAATTCACCTCTACCCTTCCTGGCTTGTCACTCTTGTGCACTTTTTGGATAATGTTGTTATAGGTCTTAATGAGAACAGGATAGTTATCTCTCAAGCTCATGTCGTTAAACATTGCAGAAAAGAGTTCGTTATTGAACTCCACAATTGCCTTGTGGCTACGGTAATTGGTGTCAAGCGTATTAGTGCAGACACGCCCCGCAAAGTCCTTTTCTATCTTATCGCGCAGTAGACTCGGGTCGCTGTTGCGGAAGCGATATATCGACTGCTTTTCATCACCGATAATAAGGTTGTCCTTACCGTCACCAATCGCCTCCTCGAGCAGAGGCACAAAGTTGCTGTACTGCTTCTTGCTCGTGTCCTGAAACTCATCAATCATGTAGTTCTCAAACTGAGTCCCCACATGTTCATAGATGAAAAATGCACCACTTTTCAAGGCTTTGCCTATCAGTTCGTTGGTGTCGGCAATGAGGATACTGTTGTTGTCTTTACGGTATTGCTCAAGCTTCTCGTTGATTTTTCCCAACAAACCTAAGTTCCAGATATTTTTCAATATACTGTCATATATGACAATTATGTCGTAATGATCTACAGTCTCTTGCACCAGTTGCTGGAACGCTTCATCATCGCCAGAACTCAACTTAGACCAAGCTACTTTTTTTATTATTTTTTCTTCGAGAACATTGTCAAGGGTTGCATATTTTTTTAGAGTGCCTGGATTGTCTTTAAACTCTGTGAATGTGCCGTCACAAAAACTTTTGACCAAAGCATACTTAATGTCATCGAGCTCAAGTCCACGGCTCGAGAAGAAGTCTTTATACTTGCCTACCACAGCATCTAAGTCTTTTTGGTGGCTCTCGCGGGCGGCAGAAATATATTGCTTAAACTGCTCCAGCTTTGGAGTGGCACCGTCTTGGCCAATGTCCTTAAGGTAATCAATAACCTCATCTTGGTGCTCAAGAAAAAATTCCTTGTATATATTATTAGCAAATTTCTGTAGTCCTTCGGTTTTGCCAAAGAAATTCCAATCCTTATTTTTGTTTATATTGTTAATGATGAAGTCTTTTACCCATTGGGTGATAGTAGTATTCTTATTGCCAGTAGTTCCCAACTCTAACAAAAAGTCATGAACAGCAACACTGGTAGCATATTCATGGTCAATCTGCACCTCATAATTATAGTCGTGGTCGAGCTCGCGAGCAAAGTTGCGCAACACGCGCTGGAAGAACGAGTCTATAGTGCTAACATTGAAGTTGGCATAGTCAAAGAGCATAGATATCAAAGCCTTGCGAGCGGCAGCCACCACATCATCAATGCTGCATCCCACAAACATGATGCTAAAGTCTTTGACATAGTCACCCTCGTTTTTACTCAGCAGATAGAGTTCATTGATGATGCGCTCCTTCATCTCGTTGGTGGCCTTGTTGGTGAAAGTGATGGCCAACAGATGCCGATGATGATTGGGCAAATTGTGCAATTTGAACTGTTCATACTCTTTACCTCCCACAGTCACGGTATTGTTTGTGGGCACGCCTATTAGATTAGCTATATAAGTGCGCGCAAGGTTATAAGTCTTTCCTGACCCAGCCGACGCTTTGATGATTTTTATTGTTCCGTTACTCATTTGCTGATAAAAAAAAATAAAATAGAAGGAGCTAAATGAAACAAAAGTATAATAAATCCTTTTTGCTTATTCTTTTTAATTATATTATTCTCGCCTTAAACCCTTGATTTTTTAGGTAGTTTAGCACAGCTTCGCGTTTGTCGCCTTGAATGAGTATCTCGCCGCCACGAGCTGAACCGCCCACTCCACAGTAACGCTTTAACTGCGCAGCGAGATCCTTTATATTATCCTCATCGAGAGTTAGGTTAGCGACAATCGTCGCTTTTTTGCCATTACGTCCCTTCTTGTCAAGGATGATATCAATCATCGTCTTGCCCTGCTGCTCGGCTGCCGTTGCGGTAGCGACTTCTTGCGTTGTTTCCTCAGGTGCTGCATTGGGATCAACATTAAACGCTGCCCCAAGCATCGCTTTCCAATCTTGTGAATTCATAAGTTAGTTTTTTATTGTATATCTTATCCTCTGCAAAGTTAACAAAAAACGTTCAAAAAAGCAACTAAATCAAGACCAAAGTATGCAAAAGACCACAACATTCAATTATTTATTCACATTCTTTCTTTATTTAGATGATTTTTGAATAAAAATAGCATTTTTTCTCATATTTATTTGGATATTGATGAATAATGTTGTACTTTTGCGCGTGAAATACATGAGAAACTTTTATCTGCCTTACTTGTTTTTTACATCATCACGGAATAAGAACAAAATTCTATATATTACTAATGTGATAAGTTTGGTTTATTAAGACAGATTAATCAGAGCGAGTCGTGAGACCCGCTCTGTTTTTTGCCAGTTTTGAGACATTATCAGACTATGGTATCTCAAAGGCGTCACCCTATATAAACCAAACTCTAAACTTCAAGTTAAGTAGATATCTTATATCTCCAACATCTGCTGCATGGATTGCATGGAGTCGAAGTCGGTCTGGTCTATGTGGATGGGGGTAACAGTCACAAATCCTTTGCGCAGCCAATAGAAATCGGTGCGGTCATCTTCGGGATTCTCCTCCTCATAGTCCCCTAGCATCCAGTAGTAGTCACCCCCACGGGGGTCAACACGATGTTCCCAAGTGTTGGTCCATCTACCTGGTGCCGAGACTGCCATCTTCATGCCTTTCAAAGCGTCTTCTACTGCTGGAATATTGATACTTAGACACACATACTTAGGCAAGCCGTTGGCAAGAACCTTGCCAATAACATGTCGCATAATGGGTATGCACGACGAGAAATCGGCGTCAAACGCATAGTCTCCGTAACTGAATGCAACACTTGGCAGTCCAGCCATAGCCGACTCCATCACTACGCCCAATGTGCCACTGTAAAGAACACTGTTGCCGTGATTGAAGCCGTGGTTAACACCCGATAGCACAAGATCAACTTTCCTGTCTCCCACAAGAACTCCAAGTCCCAGCTTGGCGCAGTCGGTGGGTGTGCCATTCACGGCATAGATGGTGAGCCCAGGTTCTTCCTTCTTCTTGAAGACACGTAAAGGCTCAGCCATAGTGATTGACGATGCCTTGCCGCTCTGGTGGTTAAGTGGGGCAGCAACTATAATATCGCCAAACTCTTGCGCCACTTCTATCAAAGCCTTTAAACCTGGATAATTATATCCGTCATCATTACTTACAAAAATCAATGGTCTCATATTTATTGTAGTTTTTTATATTTCAATCTCAAACTGTTAAGCACTACCGACAAGCTCGAGAGTGCCATCAGCGCTGCGGCCCACATGGGGTTAATCTGGAATTCAATACCGAAGAGATGCAGTACACCTGCCGCTAGTGGCAGACACACTATATTATATATAAAAGCCCAGAACAGGTTCTGCCATATCATCTTGACGGTTCGTCGACTCAAATCTATGGCTGTTGGCACACTCTGCAGATCATTGCCCATAAGTGTAACCTGTGCCACATCCATCGCCACATCGGTACCGCTACCTATAGCGATACTCACGTCAGCGAGTGCCAACGCCTGTGTATCGTTGATGCCGTCGCCCATCATCGCCACGGTCTTGCCTTCTCCTTGCAGCTGCTTCACAAGCCGCTCTTTATCGGCAGGAAGCACCCCACTCTGGTAATTATCTATTCCAGCTTGCTGCGCCCAATAGTTCACAGCTTCATCCCTATCGCCACTAAGCAGATGGACCTCAATGCCCATTTTCTTCAATGCATCAATTACCTCGCGTGCGTTGGGTTTGAGTGTTTCGCGCTCATCAAGCGCCAAGTCGTTGGCACGGGTGAAATCCACCACGTTTTTGTTTGGAATTGTCAACGTGCCAGTCTTATCGGTGACAAGAGCATCAACTTTGCGCAACTGCTCAAGAGCGGTGGCATCTTTGATGAGAATTTGACGTTCGGCTGCCTTGCCTATACCCACCATAAGCGCCGTAGGAGTGGCAAGCCCCATTGCACAAGGACATGCCACTACTAGAACCGACACCATAGAGATTATCGCCTGAGGAAGAGCATCAAAGCCAGCGATAAGAAGCCACAGTACAAAGGTGAGCAACGCTGCAATTGCTACCACAGGCACAAACACACCGGCAGCCTTGTCAACAAGGCGCTGCACTGGAGCCTTTGAGTTTTGTGACTGTTGAACAATAGCTATAATCTGTGCCAAAGCGGTGTCTTGCCCTATCTGCCGAGCTCGCAGTCGCAAACGACCCTGACTGGGAATAGTTCCTGCCAACACTTTATTACCAACGCGTTTCATGGCGGGAGTGGGCTCGCCAGTTATCATGCTCTCGTCAACGTAAGCAGCATCATCGGTCATAAAACTCGACGCCCAAGTAACCTCACCATCAACTGGAATCTTTTCACCGGCACGCACCTCAAGGAAATCGCCTTTCTCAATAGTGGAAATCGGCACCATCTCCCCTGCTTCATCGCCCTCAGTGGGCTGTTTCTTGTTAACAACCCTCGCCGTCTTGGGTGCCATGCCCATTAGTTGGCGCAAACTGCTGGCAGTACTGTCTTTCGCCTTCTCCTCGAGCAATCTGCCAGTGAGGACAAAAGCGATAATCATTGTCACGGCATCAAAATAAGTGTGCCACTCGAGACCTTGCAAACCCCAAGCCACATCGCCCCAAAACGTGTTGTAAGCGCTGAACAAAAATGAAATCCCAGTAGATAATGCGACTAGTGTGTCCATACTTGTAGTAGAATGGCGCAACTGTCGAAATGCGTTGACATAAAAATCCTTGCCACACAAGATAATGGAAGCCAAAGCAACAACGAGCGACATTTGATTGGCGGCATCACGACCACCAGCATTAAACCATCCCATTGAGAGGCACATCACTATTGCCGCAAACAGCCAAGCCATTATGGTCTTGCGTTTGAGCAATTTCCATGCGCGAGCCTCAATTTCCTGAACACTGAGTTCATCGTCAATCACCATGTCATAGCCAATGTCGCTTATCTGCTTCTTAATCTCCTCAAGTGACACCTGTGATGGATCAAAATCAATAGAAGCAGTGCGCCCAACAAGGTTCACCGTAGCCTCATTCACGCCTGCAATCGACCGAAGCTTGTTCTCCACATTAGCCGAACAAGCCGAACACGCCATGCCTATGACTGGGATGGTCTTACGCATCAGATAGTCATTTCAAATCTGCCAAGGTCTTCAACTGCGTCTATCATTTCCCGAGGAGTAACCTGAGCATCATCATACTCAACAGTAACGCAAGCATCCTCAAGACTCGCCTCAGCATCAGCTACACCAGGCAATGCCTTAATAGCACGCTCCACATTAGCCTTGCAATTAACGCATTTCATGCCGGTAATGGTAAATATATTCTTTGCCATAATTCTTTTAATAAAAATTTGCTACAAAATTAAGCAAAATATGTCATTTTATCAAGAAAAATCATTATCTTTACCGCAAATTTTATTAACGATTAATACCATAGTGACATGAAAAAATTATTACTTACAACCATTGCCGCCTTATGCGTGGTAAGCGTATGGGCGTGGAAACCAATCTTTATTGGGCACCGTGGCTCCTATATGGGAGTGATGAACACCGTTGAGGCCTACAATAATGGCGTGGACCATTATGGCTATCAAGGTCTAGAGTGTGATGTGCGTGTCACTGCCGATGGACATTACGTGATTAGCCACGACGAGACTACCAACTCCGTGGGCGGCAACCTCACCGTTGCCAA